>JAFTBT010000024.1 GCA_017455085.1 Synergistaceae bacterium | reverse complement strand
TGAAGTTTTGAATGGAATAAAAATATTTTAGTATAAAATTTTTATCGGCCGGAGTAATAATTAGAAAGTAGGAAGTCTTTAGTTCCTACCTTCTAAATCCTAACTCCTACATGAAAAAATATTTAATTCTTTTTTCGCATTCTTCACGGCCTAAAAGCTCGGCGACTTCAAAAATTCCCGGACTGACTTTCATTCCAGTTAATGCAAAACGTAAAGGCATTGCGTAATCTTTCATTTTTGCGCCCTCATGAGAAGAGATGAAATTACGCGCAATATTTTCAAGTTCTTCGGCTTTCCATTCTGAAGAAGCAAAAAGAGCAGCAAAAAATTCTTTTAATTTGTCTTTGTCTAATCCTTCAGGATTGTAACGCTTTTTAACAGGCTCAAATGAAACAAAATAATCCGAGAACTCCGACATCTCTTTAGCTGTCTGACCGCGCCCTGCCATTAAAGTCAAGGCTTCAGCTAAATATTTATCGTCATGTTCATTAACGGGAAGGCCGGCTTCGATCCAGAAAGGTTTGACCATTGAAAGCCTCACAAAAGGATCTAATGCTTTTAAGTGTTCCTGATTAATATGATTTAATTTGTCAAAATCAAAAACTGCGGCCTTGCGTGTAACTCTTGAAAGCTCAAATAATTCTGCCGCTTCCGAACGAGTGAAAATTTCTTTGTCATCTCCTGCCGACCAGCCGAGCAAAGCAAGAAAATTGAACATTGAGTCGGGCATGTAGCCCATATCGCGGTATTCATAAATGCTTGTTACTCCATGACGTTTAGAGAGCTTCTTTTTATCGCGTCCCAAAATCATTGGAAGATGAGCAAATTCGGGAACGTCCCAGCCTAATGCGCGGTAAATTAAAATCTGCTTGGGAGTGTTTGAAATATGATCTTCGCCTCTGATTACGTGAGTTATATTCATTAAATGATCATCAATGACAACAGCATAATTATACGTAGGCATTCCGTCGCTTTTAATTATTACGATGTCTTTTAATTTGTCCGTGTCTTTTTCTTTAAGGCCGTCGCTCATTACGTCAATTTGACCGTAGACAATATCTTTGAAAGAAATATCCTGACCGTGTTCAACTTTGAAAATTATTGCTTCGCCGTCTTTGTATGCTTTGCCTTCATTTACAAGTTTATTTGCATAGTCTCTGTAAATTTCGAGCCTTTCCGACTGCCTGTAAGGACCGTAATTTCCGCCGATGTCTGGGCCCTCGTCCCAGTCTAAGCCGAGCCATTTCATTCCCGACATTATTGTCTGTTCATATTCTTTTGTGGAGCGTACTAAATCGGTGTCTTCGATTCTTAGAATAAATTTTCCGTTGTTATGACGCGCCCACAGCCAGTTAAATAAAGCCGTATGACCTCCGCCGATATGCAAAGCCCCTGTCGGACTTGGAGCAAAACGAACTCTGACATTATTACTTTTTTCAGTCATAAAAAACTTTGCCTTCTCTCATTTAATTATTAAAATTTCAACGAAATTATACATTATAAAAACGTCTGAAAGAATATTTTTTAATAAGGCTTGACAAAAAAAGCGGCAGAGTATAAAATTCCCTTTGTGCTTACGCGGGGCGGATAGTTCAGCGGTAGAACACCTGCTTTACACGCAGGGGGTCGTAGGTTCGAACCCTGCTTCGCCCACCAAGATTTAACGACACGCGGGGTCGTAGCTCAGTCGGTTTAGAGTGTCGGCCTGTCACGCCGAAGGTCGCGAGTTCAAGTCTCGTCGGCCCCGCCATTAAAATCGAGGATGATGTGTAGTCTAGAGGTCAAGTCTCAGGGGAAATGTGCAGGGCGGGATAGCTCAGATGGTAGAGCAATGGACTGAAAATCCATGTGTCCCCGGTTCGATTCTGGGTCCCGCCACCATCAATGAGGACAGATAGTATTGCGGAAGTAGCTCAGGGGTAGAGCACAACCTTGCCAAGGTTGGGGTCGCGGGTTCAAATCCCGTCTTCCGCTCCAAAGTATACACAGTGAATAACAGGCCTTGAGGTGAATATGAACCTTAAGGCTTTTGTTTTGTGTGAGAATGTTTTTGTTTTGTGTGTGAGATAGATTTGTTGCGTGTGATATGGATTGTTGCGTGTGATACTTTTGTTTCGTGTTGTGCGGCATCCGATCTCGTATCGCTCAGCATACCCAGAAAAAAACAGCAAACCTGTGAACAGTTCGACATTTTCACCAGCATAAAGTATCATGTGCAAATCTTAGTTTTCCCAGCAAGATTAATATAGTGACAGCGAAAGGATGATTTTTTTGCGCAAGTTAGTGTTCTGGAGTCTGATGATGTGTATGTGTTTCGGAGTGTTCTTGTCCGGAGGGTGCGGAGGCAGTGCAGATACTTCAAGCTCAGGAAGTTCTGGCAATGCTATTCCGAATAATGATCCGGATACGTATAACACAGCAGCAGTTCTTGACGGGAATTGGGAGGTCATAGATCAGAAAGTCATTATTGATGTGGACTATCAGGCTTCCGGACTGAATATGTATCTGGTGACAGCCTCCATGCAGTTCACGGACACCGAAATCACAGAGACTCGCGGACTCTCTACCGTAACACTTCATGAAAGCTGGCGGGCAGTGCGTGACGATTCTTCACGCGAATTCATCGGGGTAGTTCCGGTAAATCTCGATAATCAGGTCATGAGCATGGTGAAGTCCGGCGCAGATAACTGGAGGTGCGAGATGTTCGACGAGTACAAGACAGTCATGAACATAGAGATACTTGAGTATAATATCATCCGCATAACTGAACACAGGTTAGCCCTCATCAATGACACTAACGGAATCGAGTACGATAATGTTATGACGTTCCGGAAGAAGTGATGACTATTCCGGAGGCTGCATGTCAACTGCATCACGTTTTATGCGCGGAGTGTCCTTCCTGCAATGATACCTGAAGGGGCATTCCCCGCATGTCTCTATCTCTGAAGTCCGGTGCTCAAAATCCACAGCCTGAATCTTCCTCACAATTTCGTCAAAGCCCTTCACGACTCTTTCTGCTTCTTCCTCGTCATACTGGTACACTATTTCCGGATTAGTGCCTTTCTCGCCCGTGTAGTACAGCTTCATCGCAGACACACCCAGCCCCAGAGAATGCACCGCCAGATACGCATACACGTTCACCTGTCTCCGGCAATCCTCCAGTCTGTCACGGTCGCTGCTGATGTTCATGTTGGGCTTTGTCCCGCTCTTGAAGTCTATGATCTCCGCCATGCCGTCACGGATTCTCACAAGGTCTATTTTTCCCTCAAGGATATATTCTTCACGCACTAGATTCACTTCAGCTTCAGCCATCACTATGCCGCTCCAGTCATTGCCCTGAAGATTCACATAGTGCACCACTTCCCCAAATGCCGTTCTCTTGGCCGCATCGTTCAGGTATGCCAGCTCACTCCGTGAAAGCCGCTCGTAATTCTCGCTGAACCACTCGGAAATATTCGGCTCTGTGATTCTCTGTGTCTCCTGATTCAGGACAGCCTTGTGAATATCTTCGATCGTGGCATGCACCAGTTTCCCCAAGAATGTCATCTGCGAGGAAGTCTGCGGAAATTCCAGCTCACAGAAAAACTTGTACTGCATAGGGCATGATTCGTACGTCAGTATGTCCGATGTGAATGAATATGTATTCAGGAGGTCTGTATCTCTCTGTTCAGCAGCCTCGAGTCCCGATGGTGTAAATATATCGTCAGCGTCCTCAAGTCTGTTATACGCGCCCTCTAGGTATCTGCTGGGGGTAATATTATTCTCGTTGCAGGTAAGTACTAGCAATTTCTGCGCACGGGTAAACGCTACGTAATACATCCTCCAGAAATCGAAGAGCTTTATGGATTCTTGCGGCTCAAATTCAGGACGGCGTGAGTGATTCGCAAGTACTGCACGCATCAGTTCGTTGTTCCTGTCCCTCTGGAGTTCTGCATCAGGTTTCGACCACAAAGAGTCCACGAACACTATCGGGAACTCCCTGCCCTTCGCCTGATGTATTGTCATGAATGCCACATGCCCCGCCGGAATAATCTCGGTGTCGCTCTCGTATTCGTCGAGTCCCTCGTCAATCCTGAAGCGTATATATATATTCATCATCATCTGGAACTGTGAGGCCATATATTTCGCGTTGATGTTGTTGACGTTGTAGCTGCGTTCGTAGTCACGGAAGACCTGCACGAGTTTCGAGAGGTTTCTGGAGCTGCGGAGGTCCTTTACGTTTCCGGCAAGGTTTGCGTTCAGGGCATGGGTGAACGGCTCAAACGCGAATATCTCGTACAGCAAATCACTGTATGTGTAGCCGGTGTAGCCCCTGAGTTTGGCGTGATATTCCCGTCTCATGAGCAGGTATCTCTTCAGGCCGGAATATGCGGGTTTGTCAATGTAGCGATTGAGGTTTTGCAGGCAGCTCCGGTAGTACGTGATTGACGCAGAGTCAGTGAAGGCTCCGGACTCTAAGCTCTTCAGGTATTCCGGGAACATCGAGATCATGCAGCCGATCGCGAATCGTATCTCTCCCCTGCTGAAGAATAGATTCGAGCGCGGAGAGTACACATTGATTCCGTTAGCCTCCAGAAATGCCGCAAGCTCCTGCACGTTCTTGGCCTTCACGGATCTGAACAGAAATGCTATCTGGCTGTAATCACTCACTGCTTCGGAGTCCTTGAGCGTTTTCACGAAGGCTAGTATTTTTTCGTGCCAGCCCTGTTTGTCGTTCACGTCAGCGAGTCTCATCACGGAAGGGTATGATGATTCTGGCTTGTGTGCTTCGAGCTTCTTTGGGTGCCTGAAGTTCTCCCACGAGAAAAATTCTCCGGTGTTCTCCATCCACTGGGAAGCGAACTCTACTATTGCGGGAGTAGACCTGTAGTTCAGCATGAGGCGGACTATTTTGCACTCACTTCCGAACTTGTCGGGGAACTCCAGAATATTCCTGACCGTTGCGCCGCGAAATCTATACAGGCTCTGATCGTCGTCGCCCACAACGCATATATTTTTGCTCTCACTCCCAAGCAGAAATACTAGCTGTTCCTGAACGTAATTCGTGTCTTGGTACTCGTCAATCATGATGTACTGAATTTTGCTCTGTAGGCTCTCCAGAATTTCGGGGTTGTTGCGGAGGAGTCTGTATGTCTGTGTGAGTAATGCAGAGTAGCTCATGGAGTCAGAGTCCCGGAGAATCTCGTCATGTATCACCATAGCTTGGCCGAGTGCAGAAATTGCGGGGTCAGTGTCGCCAATCAGTTCGGCGGGGTCTATGAGTTCTTCGGATACGGCGTTGATGTAGTCGCGAAGTTCACAGGAGCGTTTCCACTTGCCGGAGTTCGTGAAGACTCTATCGATTCCGGGAATGGCCTCGAAACGTTTGTAGTTCTGCATGATGGTGTATGCGTGTCCGAAGTCGTCAAGAATCCTGAAAGTTTTTCCCAGCCCCGAAAAGTCAGCATAGTCCCTCAGAATACGGGAGCATAATGCGTGAAAAGTTCCGGTGTACATTGAGCCGGTATCAGCGAGAATTTTGCGTGAGGAGAGTGCTTCGGAGATTCGTGTGGTGAGTTCCTGCGCGGCCTTGTCGGTGAAGGTAGCAAGCATAATGTTTTCGGGCTTGATGTGCTTTTTCTGGATGAGGAACACTGCACGCTGAATGAGTGTGTATGTTTTGCCTGTTCCTGGACCTGCAATTATCAGCATAGGGCCGTTTGTGGAGGTGATGGCTTCGCGTTGTGCTTCGTTAGCTGTGCCGAAGTCGAAGTCCGAGAAATCTTCAGGAGTCAGCGGTAAAGGTGTGGGCTGTTCGTTCTGTGCAGAAAATTTTTCGTCCTCCCCTAAGAATGAGAGCATGAAGTCTTTAGGTTTCTTTGCTGAGCAGAATTTCACGACCGAGTTATCAGCAGTGAGCAGCTCTTTTCGTGAGGCGAGTAGTATGCATTCTGATTTAGTGCCTTCGAGTCTTGCAATGCCTATCTCTCTGGAATATGCGGCCAAGTTTTCAGGCAGGTCATAGTGAATCACAAAGCTAATATCTTTGCGTTGAACCTGAGCATACATCCGTGAAGGAAGTACTGTGATGGTTTTGTCGAGTTTGTCGGAATCCCTGAGAATTTCGCGTATCTTGAAGACTCCTTCAGGGGATGAGCAGAATATCACGACGGGCTGTGAGTCTTTTTCTGCGATGAGTTTCCGGAGTACTGAGGGCTTGCTTTCAGAACGTAGGACTCTCAGTGAGACATCAGGGTTGTTGTAGCCGGTGATGACTCTTGCGGGTGAACGTAGGAGCTTGTAGAACTCTTGACGGTTTGCTGGGCTTGTGGCGGAGGTGAAGATTCCTCTGGCGATGCGTTTTTTGCCGAGCGAGTCGAGAAATTCGGTGCATGGCTTGAGAATCTTTGTGTCTGTTATGGCCGCAAAAGATATGTCGATGTTACGGAGAGCAGTGGTGATTTCGTCAGATGCTAGCTGCGAGAGTGAGGAGTAGAGTATTTTGCCTGAGCCGTTTTTGAGGCTGCGGAGGAGAGCGCGGCGTTTGGTCTGTGAGTCTGATGAGCGGAGAAATTCTGTGTGAGGTGAGGGCTGTGAAGAGTCTGGCTCGTTGTGTGAGATTACGAGTGTGAGGCCTGGCATGAGCAGTGCAGGGAGACGGAAGCAGATGCTTTTGCCGTAGCCTTCTGGCATGGAGCAGAATGTATCTCTTCCGGAAAGGACGGCGTCGATGATTTCTTCTTGGCCTGGGCGGAAGGAGTCTAGGCTGAAGTGTTGGCGGAGGAGTGCAACGAGATACGAGGGCTTTGGTGGAGCTGGAGGCTGTGGGGTCTGCTCGAGGGCAGGGATGATGACGGGTTGAGGGACTGGGGGCTGGGTTTGGCGGAGGCGTAGGAGTTCAGCCTGAAGGGATTCTGTGAGGGCTTGAGACTCTGAGAGCTGGGAGCGGAGGCCGGAGAGTTCTTGGTCTTTTGCGTTGAGCTGTGAAGTCAGAGTAGAGATCTGCTGTTCTTGACGTGAGATCTGTTCTGTGAGTAATTTTGTTCTAGCGTTGATGAGATTCTGTACTTGTTTTTGTTCTTGTGGGGTCAATTTTTTCATCCTCTCTGTGAATGCAGCTATTATATCCGTATTAGTGAGGCATGTATGGATTGTAGTTGACTACAGGCTTCCCCAAAGCTATGTGTTGCAGAATATGCCCATGTGTGATTTGTAGGTGACTACAGGCTTCCCAAAAGCTGTATGTTGCAGAGTATGCCCGCATGTGATTTGTAGTTGACTACAAAACTTACTAAAGCTATGTGTTGCGAGTATGGCTACGTGTGGATTGTAGTTGACTACATGAACTCACTAAAGCTGTATGTTGCGGACTGTGTTTATGCTCATGCATGATTTGTGTGATACAATTTCATAAATCCCCAAAAAGTAATGCGTACAGGTGATTCCAGTCATGTATTCTGTTGAAGACATCAAAGCACTCGGAAAATTAAGGACTGCTGACAGTCTCGACAAACTCCTTGAGATTTTCAGGGAAAATATTCCTGTTGACGTAAAGCGTGAAATAGTGTCATCTATAGGCAGGCATAACGATAACAGCAGAGTCTACGAATTTGTGAGCAGTGAGGCATTCAGCAAATCTCATCCGATGGAGCTGGTGTATCAGATGTTCAGGACTTGCCTGTACAAGAGCAAACATGACCCACGATTTCAGGAACTCAGAGAGAGAATCATAGAGTGCTATAACAATGAGGTTATCGACAAGATGAATGACTACTACATTTACCGGCAGAGCAGGCAGAAAGCCTCTAAGCTCCTCACGAAAATTGTAACTCCTTTGTTGCTGGTCGGGGACTGTGAGGAGACTCTAAAGCAGCTTCCGGAAAAGTCTATACACCTGATATTCACTTCACCGCCGTACTACAACGCCCGCGAATATTCGGATTACACTTCATACGGCGAGTACCTTGCGAAGATGGGCAGAGTGTTTTCCGAATGCAGCAGAGTACTTGATGACGGAAGATTCATCATCGTGAATGTCTCCCCAGTAATCACTAAACGGCCGGGTCGCGAATTTGAGAGCATACGTTACCCGATACACTATGACTTTCACAGGGTGCTTAGTGAGTCAGGATACTACTTTGTTGACGAAATCATCTGGGTCAAGCCTGAACCTTCAGTGCCGGACAGAATCAGCGGCTACAGGCAAACACGTAAACCCCTCTCGTACAAGCCGAACTGCATCACTGAGAGCATTATGGTCTACCGGAAAAATTGTGCGTTCCTGCTCGATAAGAACATGAAGAATTATCCGGAATATGACCGCCATGATGACGAAGATATAGACTCGTCAAACTGCTGGTACATAGCTCCGAAGGCAGACAAGAATCATCCGGCAGTGTTTCCGGAAGAGCTGTGCAGGAAAGTTTTGCGGTATTACTCGTTCGAGGGAGATACGGTGCTGGATCCGTTTGCTGGGTCTGGGACATTCGGGAGGGCTGCCATAAAGATGGGACGTATTCCGGTGCTGTGCGAGATAAGTGAAGACTATGCAGAGATTATAGATAGTGAGGCTGTAGGGTGTTATGACGTTCGAGGAAGGCGCAGTAAACCGCACAATCAGCAGATTACTCTCTGGTGAAGATTATCGGCTGGAGGTAGTGAGTGCGATTAATGCACAGTTCTTTGACTTCAGCATAGGGTTCTTCAGGGAGATTCTGGAGGCAAAACTCAATGGCAACAGTATAAATATGCTCTGGTACTCTCAGCACTTCATCAACGCAGAAAATATTACTCCTGACGATGCGGCTGTGTATTCCGGCCTGAACAAGAAGACCATCACGAACATTTACGGCCATGCTACACGAAAGATAGTGCTTGATGCGGCGAATAGCAACTTTGAGTATCTGCGCTCTATGCTGCAGGAACTGGAGAATGACGCTGATAATAACTTGGCCGTGACGTTGAGCATTAGCCGGAATGATATTAGCGTGAGTCTTTCGCTGACGGAGAGCCTGATAGTGATTAATGCCCTTGCGACGAAGAAACTGCAGATCCGGGGCGGAGCATGGAGCAGTATCGGGAAGGAAGTAGAGAAGCCGTTAGTGGATGAGCTTTGCAGGAGAGCAGGAGTCCCAGCGGAGAACATAGACAACAGGAATTTTTCACGTGATAGGAATCTGGATTATGACCGAGAAGTTGATTATAAGCTCATAAGCCGAACGGGAAAGACTTACCGCGTAGAAGTTAAACTGATGGGCAAAGGCAACCCCGAATCAGCAGATGCAACAATAGCAAGAGATTCTGATATATTCATAGCAGACACACTCAGCCTACAGAACTGCTCACAGCTCAGAGCAAGAGGAATCGAGTACCTGATGCTTCGTGAAAATACACACATACTTGATGACTTCAGGGGCATTCTTGACAGGCTGAATATACCATACAGGACGGTGATTTAATGATTCACAGGATACTCCACACTTCGGACTGGCACATCGGCCGCAGACTCAAAGAACACGACCGCACACAAGAGTTCACTCAATTCTTCTGCTGGCTGGAAAAACTCATACTCTCCGAAAATATCGATACACTCCTCGTCTCCGGAGACATCTTCGACAACACCACCCCTTCAGTTACAGCGCAGAAAATCTACTACTCATTCTTGACCGCTCTGGCAAAATCCCCACACTGCCGTCACACCGTCATCATCTCCGGAAACCACGACTCCCCCGCATTTCTCGATGCACCCGCCGAACTTTTGGGCTTGAGCGATATCCACGTCATAGGCCAAGCCTGCGAGAACCCCCACGACGAAGTACTAGCCCTGAAAGATTCTGACGGCAATACTGAGCTGGTCGTGTGTGCTGTTCCGTACTTGAGGGATCGAGACGTCCGCAGACTCACTCCTTCCGATAACCCAGAAGACTCCGACAAGATTCTCAAGGCCGGAATCCGTGAACACTACTCACAAGTTTTTGCTCATGCCCGCGAACTTCATGGAGATGCTAATTTGCCGGTGATCGCTATGGGTCATATGTTCCTTCAGGGCGGAATGACTCACCACGACGACGGCACACGTGAACTATACGTCGGGACTGCTATACGCGTTGACGCAAATATCTTCCCCGAATGGCTGACGTATACCGCTCTGGGACATTTACACTCACCTCAGGCTACCGGACGCGAAAATATCCGTTACAGCGGTTCTCCTATAGCAATGGGATTCGGTGAGGCAGGACAGGATAAGGCTGTGTATATTCTGGATGTTGACGGAAAGAATCTAGCAGGTGTCAGAGAGATACGCATTCCGGTTTTCCAGAGGCTCGAACGTGTCAGCGGGAACATGACGGAAATTTTCGGGCAGCTTCAGGATTGCGCAGAACAGAACGAGTCAGTATGGGTAGAAGTTACGTATACGGGTGAGGATTCTGCGCCGGAACTTCAGGAGAATTTGCAGGACTTCACGAAAAATCACAGGCTAGTTGAGATTCTCAGCGTCTACAATAAGAGCAAAAGCATAACACCAATCGAAACGCCTTACCCTGATATAGACAGCGTTACGCCGATGAAGATGCTTGATCTACGTTTTGAGGAAAAACATATCCCCGAAGAGCAGCGCAAAATATATACTCCCCTGTATCAGGAAATTCTTAAAGGGCTGGAGGTCGACTACTAACATGAAGATCCTGGATATACGTTTGAAGAATTTGAACTCCCTGCGCGGAGAATGGCGCATAAACTTATCCGAGAACATATACGTTTCTGACGGGATATTCGCTGTCACCGGCCCGACTGGTGCAGGCAAGACAACTATATTTGACGCGATATGTCTGGCACTCTACGCACAAACCCCAAGACTCGGAAAGATCACAGCAGGCACGAACGAAATCATGTCAAAGCACACGCGGGAATGTTACGCGCAAGTAGTGTTTGAGGCTCGCGGAAAAAAATACTTGGCCTTTTGGGAGCAGCATAAAGCAAAAAACGGCAATCTTCAGGGTGCAAAGCATACACTCTCGGACGCAGACACAGGGGAAATCATCGCGGATAGGGTTTCTGCCATTCCTGACGCTGTGGAGGAAATCACCGGAATGGACTTCAAGCGGTTCACTCAGGCGGTCATGCTCGAACAAGGAGGTTTTGACTCTTTCCTGAAGGCAAGCAAGGGCGAACGTTCCCAGATTCTGGAGATGCTCACAGGCACGGAGATATACGGCGAAATTTCTACGGCAGTCTATCTACGGACGGACGAAGAACGCAAAAAACTCGACTCACTTCAGGAGAAAATAGGCAACATGAAACCCAGCGATGACTTCGGCACTGATGAGGATATTGCGCAGATGTTGACGGCGAGTCGTGCGGAGTATGCGAGGCTTGAGGAAGAAAATACTCGCATGAATGACGCTGTGAACTGGCTGAAGCATATACGGGATCTTGAGCGGAGTCTTGGCCGTACGAATGATGATATAGAGCAGCTGCGGAAGAGGATAGAGCTTTTCACGTCCCAACGCCGGAGACTCGAGGCAGGACTCAGGGCGAAGGAGCTCGCTGGAGATTTTGCGGTGCTTGTGGAGAAACGTGAACAGTTCAGGGAGATTCATGCACGGTGTGAGCAAGCGGAGAAGGACATTGCGGAGAGGAACACTCAGCTTGTGCAGATAGACGCAGAACTTCCCCAACGGACGGCAGAACTTGAGAGAAGGACTCATAACCTCACGGACACACCAGAAGCTGCATACACTGAGGGGCGTAGGTTACTGGACAGCTACACACAGTTAGCCAGTAAGAGAATGAATCTTGAGCGCACGAAATCTCAGGCAGAGTCCAGACTGAAATTTGCTCAGGAAGAATTTCACAAAGCAGAGCAGGAATACAACACATGCATTCAGTATTATGATGAAATTGTGCTTGACAGGGCAAGGCATAAACTCCGGCCGGGCGTTCCGTGTCCGGTGTGCGGGTCTGTGGAACATCCGGGTATTGCTCACGTAGAAAGCGCAGGGCAAGCGGGAGTCAGTGTTGCGGATTTCGAGCGGGTCAGCAAAAACCTTCAGGCAAAACAGGCAGAATTAGCAGTTGCGAATACGAATCTGTCGCAGTGTACGGAAAACTTAAGCACTAATCAGGAAGAGGCAGCAGAAGCAAGAGCAGCAGTGTTGGCAGTGATTGAGCCTATGGGAATTTTTGACGCAGGAGTGAGAAGCTGTGAGGGGATTTCCGCGAGGCTTGAGAACTGGATTAGTGATGTGAGGAGTCTCAACGACAAGATTACTCTGCTGACTCAGGATAAGGACAAATACACCGCACAGATCAATGTTCTTCAGGACTCTTTACAGAGAGATAGTGCAGCACGTGAGGCGATGAGGGGTGAGCTTGAGAGATTGACTCAGGATTTTGCTGCTAAGCTCAGGGAAAAAGGCTTTGACTCTGAGGAGAAATTTACGGCCTCAAGAATCACTGATGAGGAACTTACTCGACTTCAGGACACGGCGAAAAATTACGATGACGAAATGCTCAGGCAGTCAGCTATACGCGCGAACACTGAGGCAAGACTCAACGAGGAGAAGGCCAAGAATCTCACTGATGCGAAACTTGAGGAGCTTGAACCGGCATTCACGAAGCATAAGGCAGATCTTCAGGTGGCGCAGAAAAATATCTATGCCCTCGAGAGTGCACAGAGCCAGCGCAGAAAGATGCATGAGGAGCTTCAAGAACTGGAGGGACAACAGAAAGCACAGAGAGCAGTTTACGAGAGCTGGGCAGGTCTGAACGCGTTGGTAGGACAGAAGGACGGCGGGAAGTTCCGGGTGTTTGCGCAGCGTATCACTCTGGGAATGATGGTGTCTCTCGCCAACAAGCAGCTTGAACGCATGAGCGGGCGTTACAGGCTGATCCCGACAGATGGAGATGACGGCTTAGGGTTGAGCGTCAGGGACAACGAGCAGGCTGGAGAGATTCGGCCGACTAAGAATCTTTCGGGAGGTGAGAGATTCATAGTGAGTCTTGCGCTTGCACTTGGCCTGTCGCAGATTTCGGGCAGCAAGGCACGTGTAGACTCTCTGTTCCTAGATGAGGGCTTCGGGTCTCTGGATGAGGACTCACTGAACACTGCACTAGAAGCTCTCGGCGAAGTCAGGCGTGAAGGCCGCATAATCGGGGTGATTTCGCACGTGGCTGCATTGCGTGAAAGGATAGCGGCACAGATTCGTGTCATCCCCAAAAACGAGGGAGTGAGTATTCTGGACGGTCCGGGGTGTTCCGGCAGCAATAAGTAGCAGACACAAAAATTCTCCCTCACTCACCACGAGGGGGATTCATTTACGTTAATGCACTAGTTCTGTCCGCGTACAACAAGCTCTCTGAACCGCACACACTCTCTCTCAGCAACACAACTCCTCACATGAACATCACAAACCCCAAAAAGCTCACCCCAGCCATAACCGCAACTATCCTCAGCGGCGCAAAACCCAAATACCTGCATACACAAAATACCACCGTCCCGCTCCCAATCCACGCCGTCCACCAGTTCCACCCCAAACTATACGGAATCACTCCCGCACAAAAATCCGCTCCCTTCTCCCACAGCAAAAACGTCCCCTCACTCGCAAGCATCACCCAGCTCATCAGCGGCACATTCAGCAGCCTCAATATCCCGAAGCCTGACGCAACCGTAATCGCCAACGCATAATATGCCGGTGCAATCATGTTCAGCAGCAATCCCACTAACACTATCTCTCCGAACACATAGCTCACCTGCGGAAATGTCGCCAACGAAATCACAGGACTCACCACCAGCCATATGTATTTTCTCACCGGAAGAGTCGCAATCACTAACGCAGCAATCACCGACAGCCTGAACCCTACATCCCAGAACATCAGCGGCGAATACATCAGTATGCTCACTCCCGCAACACTCACTGCATTCACTCCGCTCACAGGCCTCCCCATCCACCGAGATACCAGCCCCGCCTGAATCATCAACCCCGCACGCAACGCACTCGGAGCTGCTCCAGTCAGCAAGACATACGCCCAAAGTATCACCGACAAAATCACAGGCCTCTTCCCGAAAATCATGCTTGCACACAGAATCACAAGTCCCACGTGAAAACCTGACACCGCCAGCAAATGCACAGTCCCCCAGCGTCTATGTTTCTCCGTCAGAGATTTATCACGTTCTCCCAGCCATGCAGCTTTGAGGTACGAGCTCACCAGTTCAGGCATGTACATTGTGATTTTTCGTGAGAGTATATTTCGCATTCTCGGGAGGCTGAATCCCGCCGGAAGCTCCTTCACATTACGCAGGCTTACCCACGAAGTTACTCCCCTAGCTCCCCAATATCTGGCCTCGTCAAAAGTTGATGCTGCACTTCTTGGCCGGAAGCTCTGAGTCACTCCGTCAAAAGCTATCCTGTCTCCGGGCATGTATTCGGCAAAATGAAGCCGAGTCACGTATCTCTCTCCGTTGTCAGCGTCAATCACTGCCGCGTAAATCCTGCCCCACTCTCTCACGGACTGCACTGTCCCGGATTCCTGAGTCAGGGTGATGTTTTGTGCGGAGGGTCTCGTGAATACATACACCATCCTCACCGAACACACCGCGCATATCACCAGGCCAACAGCAAACACTCTCCACTGTTCAGGCAGCTCCCACTCGTACGAACAGAACATCACGGCGCAGTACACCGCAGGCACCATCACCACAAAGCCCCATGCTCCCATACGGTCATACATAGCCGCTCCAGCCACAAGCCCAGCCAGAATCCCCAGCATAGGCGCGCGCCTCAATACCTCCATCAGCGAATCACTACCTGCGTACGAATCTGCTCCAGTTTCGCCGCACCGATACCCCTGACGTTCAGGAGGTCCTCCACACGAGAGAATGACCCGCGTGAATTTCTGTACTCGATGATTCTCTTGGCGATGGCCTGACCGACTCCGGAGATTCTTTGCAGTTCGGACTGTGAGGCATGATTTATGTCAATGAGGTTAGTGCTGCTCGAAGAGGAGGGGAATTTTTGCTGTGGCGTTGTGTAGGTCTGATAGCTGGCTCCTCCCTGAACAGTTACCTGCGGACGAATACGCTCCATTGTTTTCGAGCCGATACCCCTGACTTTTTGGAGGTCGTCTATTTGCGTGAATGCTCCGTGTGTGTTCCTGTAGTCTATGATTCTCTGAGCTATTGCCGGTCCGACTCCGTTTATGCGCTGGAGTTCCTGAAGGTCAGCCCTGTTTATGTCTATGAGGCCGCTATTTGTGCGTATGCCTGATTGCTGAGAGTAGCCTGGTATTCTGACTGCTTGAGGGGGTGTGTTAGTTTTCTGCGAGCTCTTTGCTGGTACGTGGATATGTGCCTCATCAACGAGGTGTGCTGCGAGGTTGAGGGATGCCCTGTCAGCTTTTCGGGTGAAGCCTCCTGCTGAGTCTATGGCCTGAAACACCCGAGAGTCCATAGAGACGGCATATAGTCCCGGATTCTGAACCTCCCCAGTGACGTAGACGTACCAGACTTTAGGCTCGGAAGGCTTGAGGGATTCTTGTGGTGTCTGCGGAATTGTTGAGGGTGCTGGTTTTGGTGAAGATTGGGGCTGTGTGTTTGCTGGGGTATTGGGAGATTCTGACGGCAGAACAAACATTGCTACAGCTCCGGCCAAGAGGAATAATACTACTCCTGCTACAGAGATTATGATTCTTCTGGACTCCATGATTTACGCTCCTGAAAGTATGGGATTTTGCAATGATTATATAACGCAGCAAGATTATTTGACGCTTATTTACTTCACATGTTCATTCACGACGGGATAACTTCACTCCCGCAACAGATAGCATATTTTCCAGACTGCATGATGAGATTTACACCACACTAAGAAATTCTACACTCCTCATATAACGCAACTGCACGAATTGACGCGTTTTTACCTCACGCCTAAAATTATTTACATTCACACATTTTCACGAAAGGAATGACGAATTATATTCAGAGCTGCTAATTTCCTGTTGCCAAAAACTGATGACTTGACTGCATGGGCTGTGATTGCATGCGATCAATTCACCTCTCAGCCGGAATATTGGGAGGATGTCCAAAAACTTGCGGGCTATTCTCCGTCAACGTACAACATGATTCTTCCGGAGGCACAGCTAGCTTCTGCAACACCCCAACGAATCACACAGATACATTCCACAATGCATGACTATCTAGAGCAGAATATTTTCACCGAGTACAGGGACTCATACATCTACGTTGAGCGCACACTCCTCGATGGCTCAATCCGCCCGGGAATCGTGGGAGTGATTGACCTTGAGGAATACGACTACAAGCCCGGAAGCTCCCCCAGAATCCGCGCAACAGAGCTCACCGTTCAGGAACGTATCCCCCCGCGCAAGGCCGTACGCGAAAATGCCCCCCTCGAACTCTCTCACGTGATACTCCTGTGTGACGACGACCGCAAAGAACTCATAGAGCCGCTGCGACTCTCGAAGCACAGCATGAAGCTACTCTACAGCTTTGACCTCATGCTTGGGGGCGGACACATTCAGGGCTGGCTAGTTGACGGAGACCACGCACGCGCCTTCAACACTAGGCTCGCAAGCTACATCAAGCGCAAGAGTCGGGAGCTGTCTCTGGTGTTCGCAGTAGGTGACGGGAATCACTCACTGGCGGCCGCAAAATCATGCTACGAGTCACAGAAAGCACAGGGCATCACGAATCCGCTGGCACGTTACGCGATGGTTGAGCTGGAGAATATTCATGATGACGCGCTGAAGTTCGAGCCCATACACAGAATCGTGAAGGGAGATGTTAAGAATCCTGATGAGATTATTGCTGCGGTGAAGAATGACATATGTGCGGGGATGTTCGCACCGTCTTGGCCGGTAAAGTACTACTCACACGGAAAGAATGGGACTCTCCGCATAGACCAGACCAAAGGAGCTTCGGCGTTGATAGTGTTGCAGAAGTATCTTGACGAGAAGGGCTATAGCATCGACTACATACATGACACTGACGCGCTAATCACTCTCTCCAGCGAAAACGGCTCTGTAGGATTCGAACTGCCTGCATTTGACGCGAAGGCCAAGAGTGAATTTTTCCGGGTAATATCTGAATCCGGAGTCCTGCCGCGAAAAACTTTCTCGATGGGACACGCTCAGGAGAAACGCTACTATCTTGAGGCCAGAAAGATACGGTGACTCAATGATGAAGGTGCTTGCAGATTTAGGGCTGCTGTTCTGCGCGGTGGTATGGGGTGCTAGTTTCGTAACGATGAAGATTCTCGTTGGAGTGTACCCGACATGCTGGCTGCTGTTCCTGAGATTCACTGCTGCTGCTGCGATGCTGTACATGTTCTTCCACAGGCGTATACACAGATCCTTCATGCATGACCTGAAGGGCGGGGCAATAATCGGGGTGCTGTTGTTCTTCGCGATAGGGACTCAGACTGTCGGGCTGAACTACATAGGCGGAGGGCGATCGGCATTCATCACTTCGACGTATGTGCTTATGGTTCCGCTGATGCTCTGGGCGGTAAACAGGGACTTCCCGGGATGGGTGAAGCTGTTTGCGGCGGGGTTATGTGTTTGGGGAATGTACATGCTCACAGGCGAAGAGATCACTGATGCCTCAATCACGGGGGATGTCTTGACGGTGATATGTGCAGTTGCGTTTGCGGTGCAGATTATCGCGATAAGCCGGTACACTCAGGGCGGAGACCCTATAGTGTTGAGCTTCGTGGAGTTCGTGACGCTGTCGGTGATGATGCTGGTGACTTCGCTGGCCTTCGAGTCGAGAGCGGTATTATTTGACACGGGGAGCACGTATGAATTTCTGTTCACGGTGGTGTTCGTGACGTTTGGGGGGTACGTCATGCAGGTATGTGCGCAGAAATATGCCGAGCCTTCTCACGCGACGATCATCATGAGCCTAGAGTCAGTGTTTGGACTGGTGAGCGGGATGGCGTTTCTTGGCGAGACACTCACATTCAGGGCAGGTGTAGGGTGTGTAGTGATATTTGCGTCAGTGATGATCTCGGAGCTTGAACCGTATATACACATAAGGAGCTGAAAAATCTTGCTGCAATTCTTCTCGGGTACTAACTGGCTGTTAATCCTGTCCCTAGTTTTCGGGAGTGCAGGGCTTGCAGTGCTGGGGGACTCTCTCGGCTCAAAGCTCGGAAAAAAACGCATGTCTGTCTTCCGTCTCAGGCCTAAACACACCAGCAGACTCATCACAGCAATAACTGGAGCATTCATAGCGATCGGGATACTCGGAGTAACTTCTGTACTGTCTCAGGACGTGAGGACTGCCCTTTTCGGGATGAAGATGCTCAAACAGCAGATGTACAACCTGCAATTCCAGCTGACCCAGAGCGAACAAAATGCACAACAGGCACGTGTGAGTCTTGCTGAGGCGGCGGCGAGTCTGGACATCACGAGTCTGGAGCTGGACTCGATGAGGAACGACCAGCTTTTGCTTGAGCTTCAGCGTGACGAGTTGCAGGCATCACTGCGAATCATGCGAGAAGAATCACAGCAGCTCCGTGACGAGATCAAGGCTCTCCGGAATGAGGCTATAGCGTTGAGTGCGAACGTGTTGCTTGGGCAGACGGCATTCGAGTCGGGAATGACCAGAGAAGAAATCACGGCAGGCATGAACTCCCTTAAGCAGCAAGTCCGCCTGAATGTGTTGGCGAGAGTCTCGAATCAGGCATTGGCGAGGATGAGGGATATTCCTGTGGAGTTTGACGCTGAGGCTGAGTCGGCATTGATTGACGGGATTATGAGTGCGGACATGAGGCAGTATGTGCGTGCAGTGTCAGTGGAGAACTCTGTTGCTGGTGAGAACATGCGCGTGATTGTGAGGTTTGAGTCCGGGACGAGCATAGTGATGTATCCTGATGGGGAGCCTGTGTACAGGAAGTTTTTTGCGAACGGTGCGAGTGAAAAGGCTGAGGATATTATGCAGGAATTTTTGAGGGAACTTCGGAGCAAAGCGATACATGACGGGATATTGCCGGAGCCTTCGACGAACAACATCGGGACAATGAGCGGGGAGGAGTTTTTCAGCGCAGTAGATACTCTCAGCAAGATAGATTCTCCTGTGATAATAAGTGCGTTAGCTTCCGGAGACATATACACTGAAGGGCCTGTAGTGATAGACATAGTTTTTGAGGAGTGATGATATTTTGCATGAAAAGGTAATGATTTACGGAGGCTGTTATGCAGAAAAACAGTGCTGATACTTTGCAGGAACACTTGAGGTTTTTCGGAGGCTGTTATGCTGAAAAATAGCAATGGCTCTTTGCCGCACGTGATAATCTACACCGATGGAGGAGCTTCACCGAATCCCGGACTAGGAGGCTGGGCAGCGATACTCTACTCACCTGCTCACAAGAAAGAACGCGAAATCTATGGAGCTGAACCCAACACCACAAACAACCGCATGGAGCTTACTGCTGCTATACGTGCGCTTGAGGCCCTGAAAGTTCCGTGTGAGGTAGACTTGCACACTGACTCGGCATACATGCAGAACGCTTTCGTGAAGGGATGGATCTACAACTGGAGGCGCAAGGGCTGGCAGAAAGACGGCGGAGATATTCCCAACAGGGATTTATGGGAAAAACTCTACTCACTCACGAAGACTCACAAAGTAAATTGGCACTGGGTCAAGGGACACGCTTATGACGAGCGCAATAACCGGTGTGATGCATTAGTCCACAGGGCGCGTGATGAATATTAGCGTGAAGAATATGAGTCGTTTTTGGGAGATATTATTGCACTTCATTTTTCCGGTGAGCTGTCCTGTATGCGGAAAGCCCGGCGTGGAAATTTGCCCAGAGTGCAGAAAATATCAGCATGACGCGGATACATCACTCATACACGAAAACATTACCCCTCATGTCAACGCATCACTCACTCCCGAAAACATCACTCACTCTGTCAACGCATCACTCACTCCCGAAAATATTGCTCACTCCGTCAACGCATCACCAGCTCCCGCGCGCATACTCCCCACACTCTTCACCGGAGAAGTCATCACCAGAAATCTCGGCACTCTCACCGTCTACGCAGCGACTCACTACCACGAAGGCAGCATCAGGGACATCATCCACCGCCTCAAATACGAAGGCATGCGCGAACTTGGCCGGCCTTTGGGCAGACACATGGCTGAACTCTTCGGGCAATGCAGGGCTGACGTTCTGATACCTGTTCCGTTGCACCTGTACAGTGACCGCGGCTACAACCAGAGCCGTGAACTCGCTGAAGGTATGCGGGACTTTTGGGGAGTCGAGATTCTTGACGCAGCACTTTGGACTCGTGATGTCCCACGCAGAGCCACAAGCACCACTCGCAGCGACATAACCTACGAAGATTTTCGCTTCACACGGGATGTTTATGGGAAACGTATAGCCCTCGTTGATGATGTCTGCACTTCCGGAAATACTCTGTCATGCTTGGCCGAAAGCTGCCGCCGTGACGGAGCAATAGTAATCTGCGCATATACCCTCGCAAGCGTCTAATCCCTGTATAATTTCTGTGAGGTGATACTAATCTTGCAGACTAATAATTCTCAATCGTCAAAGCCCTCTATGGTTCGTCATGCAGTGTTCATGATGGCAGGTACTATGATCAGCCGAATACTCGGACTCGTGCGTGAAGTTATCGTTGCAGCACTGTTCGGAGCTACTCGCACACTTGATGCCTTCAACGTAGCGTATACCCTCTCGAATCTAGCCCGCCAGTTACTTGCAGAAGGAGCATTATCCGCTGCATTCGTGCCTGTGTTCTCCCAATCGCTCACCAAAGGCCGCGAAAAAGCTCTGTCTCTCGCTCGCGGAACTATGACGGTATTGCTGTGCGTGAGCATGTTCGTTGTGGGACTGGGTATAGCGTTCGCACCTGCCCTCGTGAAGTTCATGGCACCCGGTTTCGACGAGGCAAATACTTCGCTTGCGGTGAGCCTGACTCGGTGGATGTTCCCGTTCCTGATCGTGATATCACTAAGTGCGCTGACGATGGGAGAGCTAAATTCGCTGGGGTCATTCTTCGTGCCGGCATTGTCCCCTGCATTCAGCAACCTAGTATTCATAATCACAGCCCCATTCTTTGCGGCCAAGTATGGAGTCTATGGTCTTGCACTGTCGGTACTTTGCGGAGGATGTGCGCATTTCCTGACGCAGTGGCTGTACAGTTTCAGGATGAAGGCCGTATTGTACCCCTCACGTCCGAATTTAGGAGACCCAGACCTCCGGAAGATCATGAAGCTGTTTCTGCCGTATGCCGCAGGGCTCTCCCTGAATCAGGTGAATCCGGTAATCAGTCGTATGCTAGGCTCGTTCCTAGAGGCTGGGAGTATTTCGGTACTGAACTACTCGAACAGGATACTTCAGTTACCGTTGGGATTGTTCGTGATAGCGATTTCGCAGGCAGTGTTGCCGCAGTTGGCGCGTGCAGAAAATGATGATGAGTTCGTTGCGACTCTGAGGCAGGCTGTGAGATTCGCGCTGTTCGTGGTGTTGCCGGCATCTATCGGAATGATGGAGATATCGAGAGAGTTCGTGCATTTGGTGTTTGTGCGCGGAGAGTTCGGGGCTTGGGCATGGGATGCTACGACTACGACACTGGCCTTCAGCATGTTGGGGCTTCCCGGTATGGCGTGTTCTACTGTGGTGATGAGGGCACTGTATGCGTTGTCGATGCCGCGTGAGGCGTTCAGGGTGACGGTGTTCAGCGTGGGAGCTACTGCGGTGTTGTCGGCTGCACTTGCGTACCCGATGGGGTATAACGGTCTTGCACTTGCGCCGGGAATAGCGTTTACGTTGTCTGGGATGCTGGGGCTTCGGTATGTCCGGAAAAAGCTGGGGCGTCCGTTGGGGATCATAACGTCAAGATTCTTCTGGGACTATCTTTCTGCGCTGGCAGTGATGGATGCGGCGATCATGGTGTATAAATTTGTGTGGCCGTATGATTCTGCGTGGAGAGTTGGGATGCGGAGTATGTGGGTGTTGGGAGTGATAGGAGTTGCGGCGGGAGTGTATGCGCTGATTACGTCAGTGATGAAGTTTGAGGAATGGGGGCTGCTGCGTCAGGCATTCTCCAGAAAAAATAGTGAGGGTGTTGCGTCAGACATTTAGCTGTGTCGTTGCGTCAAGCATTAATAGCAAAAAATATCCCCTCCCGTTATTGAGAGGGGCAATCTCTACAAATCTCAGCGTCGAGATCACTTGCGGCCGTACACGGTGAATGTGAGCGTTTTCTTTGCCTTGCCTGCGGAGTTTTCTGCGGTGAAGGTGATTTTTTTCTTGCCGTCTTTTGTGGGAGTGCCTGTGATGAGTCCTGAGCTGTTCATGCTGAGTCCTGCGGGGAGTTTTCCCTTGATGGTCCATGTTGCTGAAGCTGAAGCCGAGAGCTGGAAGGAGTATGCTGTGCCGACAGTTGCGTGGGGAAGCTCTGTCGTGGTGATTGATGGAGCTGTAGCTGCGTCTGCTGGGCCTGACGATGAACCGGAAGCAGGATAGACGAATAACTCGAAGTCTTCACCAAAATCAATATTTATACATTCCAATGCTTGGGACTCCGTTGTACTGAAACACACTACATATTCGCCTGAAGATGTGTCCTTAATGTCTGACAGTCTAAGTGCATCGCTGGGGGAATCTGCACATATAACAACATCATCGTTATCGGCAGGGTTAAAATTCACACCCCACGCTTTTTTCAGAGCCGTCAAGTTAAGATAGTATATGTTGCCTGATCTGGTGATAGTGTAATCACACTCAAGGTAATTTAGCTTCGTTAATCGGCTGAGGCTGAACGGCTGGGCTGGTTATTCTTGCAGTTAAGCGCATATAGTCCTGTGTTATTGCTCAGGTCAAGAGTTGTTAGCTGATTATTTCCACAGACCAGATACCTTAATGCTGTGTTATTGCTCACATCAAGAGTCTTAAGCTGGTTGTTCGCGCAATCCAAATTTCCCAAGTTTGTGTTCTTGCTCACGTCAAGCGTTGTAAGACGATTATCGATACAGTCAAGGTGCTCTAAAGCAGTGTTCTTGCTCACATTGAGAGAGGCCAATTGATTGTTGTAGCAGTCCACACGAGTCAGTTTAGTGTTTCTGTTCAGGTCCAGCGTCGTTCATTGATTATCGTTGCAGTAGAGATTAAGCAGTTTATTGTTGCTGCTCAGGTCTAGGGTCGTTAATTGATTACCGTTGCAATCCAGATTCTCCAAAGCCGTAAAGTGTCCTATTCCGCTCAGGGAGTATATGCCTAACTCCGAAACATCAAGCTCCTTGATTGTCGCAATGGTGGAAGTTGTGAGAGTTGTACCGAATTTTGTCCGGATATAGCTGCGGAATACTGCATCAGGGAAATTAGCTTTATTCACTGCTACGTCAGCAAACGCACTTCCCGTGAGTACAACACACATCACCGCAAAAGCTGTTGCCAAAAACTTGCTACTGCATCTCTTCATAAGCTATTCACTGCCTTTAGTATGTATGAGTCTGTGGAAAAAGTATCGTGGATATGTTTATTATTTGCGATTATAGCACCGGAATTTATTCGCCTTTTCGTTTTTGTGATAGTATTACCAAATTATTCACAACACATTTCATTTTTCAGGAGGCATCACTATTACTTATGGACAGCAAAGACTATAAAGATACCCTAAATCTTCCTGTTACTAAGTTTCCTATGCGCGCTAACCTCGCTAAACGTGAACCATCATTCCTTGAGTTCTGGGACTCTCACGACATCTACCACAAAGCCCTTCACGCCCGCGAACATTCCCCAGAAAGTTTCCTTCTGCACGACGGCCCTCCTTACGCTAACGGAGATATTCACATCGGTACAGCCTTCAACAAGATTCTCAAGGACTTCATCGTGAAAGCAAAAACCATGACCGGCCGTTACACCCCATACGTTCCCGGGTGGGACACTCACGGACTGCCCATAGAGTTACGCTCACTCAGGGACGCAAAGCTCTCGAAGCTCGGCACAGGTGTAGACCCCGTAGCTCTCCGGAAACAGTGCAAGGCCACAGCGATTCACTATCTCGGAGTCCAGCGCGAAGAGTTCAAACGTCTCGGAGGTCTCGGCGAATGGGAACACCCATACATGACTCTTGACCCGAAATATGAACACCTAGAGCTTCACGCCTTCGCAGACATGGTACAGAAAAGCCTCATCTATCGCGGACTCAAACCCGTATACTGGTGCACCGACTGCCAGACTGCACTCGCCGCAGGAGAAATTGAGTACTGGGACGAAGAATCCCCCTCCGTGTACGTAGCCTATCCGTTGCCCGGAGCAGCACAGGAATTCCCTCAGCTCGCCGGCAAAGACACGTATATAGTCATCTGGACAACTACACCGTGGACTCTCCCGTCAAGCGCAGGTGTCGCAGTTCACCCCAGATACGATTACACGTTCTACGAGTCAGGCGGGAAGGTCTACGTTTTTGCGGCGGCACTGAAGGACTCCGTCAGCGCACACACCGGTATGCAGTTCACGGAGCTTTTCACCGTCAAGGGTGCAGACCTCGAAAACATGAAGCCCCTTCACCCGTTCTATGAGCATGAGATTCTTGTGGTGCTTGCAGACTACGTGGAGCTTGAGACAGGTACGGGCTGCGTACACACTTCACCGGGACACGGCGTGGAGGACTACGAAACAGGAGTCAGGTACGGCCTGAAAATCTACAGCTCAGTCGATCACGCAGGATACTTCGACAAAGAATTACCCATTGTCGGAGGAATGAGTCTAGCTGACGGCGGCAACAAAGCCCTCGAACTCATCAAGGCAAAAGGCAGACTCTTAGGTCTCGGAAAAATCGATCACAGTTACCCGCACTGCTGGAGGTGCAAGAAGCCCGTAATCTTCCGCGCGACGGATCAGTGGTTCATCAACGTCAAGGAGTTCCGCGACGAGGCATTACGCATCATCGACGAAGAGGTGAGGTGGATTCCTGACTGGGGACGCGACAGAATCTATAACATGGTCAGCTCGCGTTCGGACTGGTGCATTTCCCGCCAAAGGGTTTGGGGAATCCCTGTGCCTGCGATTCACTGCAAGGACTGCGGACAATTCACGCTGAC
>JAFTBT010000151.1 GCA_017455085.1 Synergistaceae bacterium | reverse complement strand
CATTTTGTGAGCCTGATGGAACGCGCGGGAGATCTCCTGAATCTGGCGTGTAGACTCCGGGCTGCCGAAGTATATGGTTGCTCCGACGGCTACAGCTCCCAAGTTATAGGCCTGTTCGACTGAGGCAAAGAGTACTTGGTCGTACTGGTTGGGGTAGGTGAGGAGTTCGTTGTGGTTGATCTTGAGGACAAACGGGATTTTGTGGGCGTATTTGCGTGCGGTTGCCCCCAAGACTCCGAGGGTGGTAGCTACGGCGTTGCAGCCTGCCTCGATTGCGAGCTTGATGATGTTTTCGGGGTCGAAGTAGATCGGGTTCGGGCCGAAGGACGCGCCTGCGGAGTGTTCGATTCCCTGATCGACCGGGAGGATGGAGATGTAGCCGGTGTTAGCGAGCCTGCCGTGCGAGAAGATAGTCTGCAGTGAGCGCATTACGGGAATGGGTCTGTCCGAGATGCTTACGACTCTGTCCACGAAGTCCGGGCCGGGAAGTGAGAGCATATCTTTAGAGATAGTTTCGCACTTGTGTGTCAGCAGGGATTCTGCTTCTGAACCTAAGAGGGCTTCAATTTTTCCGAATTCCATTGTGAAAAGTACCTCCTGAAGAAATATGATGTTGCCTGAACATTATACAACCCTTCAGAATTTGCAGGATACTTCACAAAAATTCCCGGCAGCCTTTTTGCAACTACCGGGAATCCCTACACGCAGATTTTATGACTAGGGACTATCTGTACATCACACAGCCCTCAATCACCGCTAACACTCCTGACGCGATAAGTACCCCCGCCAGAATCATCATCACCGAGAACGCCGCGCTCAACGGTGCAGCCGTCATCAGTCCGGCCAAGAGAATCAGCACTATTCCGTTCAGCAGCATAAGCCACCACCCGGAAACTTTTGCTCCTCCCAGCCACAACGACACACCTACGCGGGAAACTCCCTCCATCAGCAGCCACATCGCCATCACGAACGGGATCACGAACGCAGTAACTCCCGGCTGTGCAATCATATACACTCCCATCAGGAAGTCAAGAATACCCAGCAGGATAAACCTCTTCAGCCCGAAAAAGTAGAACCCGCTGAAATAGTTCAGCCCTGACGCAACAAGCCCGATACCGATGATAACTCCTGCAGACATTATCGCCTCAAGGGGGTAGCGCATGGTCAGCACTCCCAAAATGATCTGTATTACTCCGGTTATGATATAGTTTGTACGGAAATTCCTCATGATTTATCAGCCTCCAATAAGTTATTCAGGTCTCTCTGCGCCTGCTCAAGATACCCGAACTGTATCGCATGAAACCCGAAATCTCTTGCTGCCTTGATATTTTTCTCTATGTCGTCAATGAACACGCATTCACCCGGCACTAGAGCATACTTTTCCGCTATGCACTCGTAGATTCTCCTGTCCGGCTTGATGAGTCTGACGTCACACGAAAACACTCCTCCGTCCATCAGCGGCAGAAAGTCCAGCACTCCGGGATTCAGACCCATCACGTAGCGGGAGTAGTTCGACAGGTACAGCACCCTATAGCCCCGATTCTTGAGGTCAGTGATCCACACAGAGCTTGCCGGACGTTTTCTGAGGGTATCGCCGACGTTCGCGAAGACTTTGCGGAGTTCATGTTCATGTTTGGGGTCGTGGGCTATGATTGACGCAAACACCTGTTCCGGAGGATCGCCGGCATCGAGTCTGTCCCACCTGCCTCCGCCCCAGACTGCCTCGTCCAGTTCCGTGATGAGTTCTTCGCGTCCGGGGAACATCCTGTGAATGAATCCGTCCCAGTCGAAATCTACTAACACATTTCCGATGTCAAAGATGACTGTGCTAATCATGAACGTCTACCTTCACGAAGAGCTTGCTCAACGCTCTGCGCAAGTGAGCCATGTTAGGCGAGGGCAGTGCGAAAAACCCTGCTGCTTTTGCTGCCTCACAGAGTCCCTCATCATCTGCGGTGAATATGCACTCAGACGGAACAAGGCCGTATTTCCCTGCGAGGCTTTCCGGAGCTTCAGGCCTGACTGCCTCGAAAACTTCAGACTTCATTGCGTACTCTGACATGCACACGATTCTGCAGCCCCTATTCTTGAGCGATACCATCCATGCCGGAAGATTCTTTGGTGTTCCGAGATCTGCAAATGCATCACGGAGTTCATGTTCACGGTCGGGAGCGGCGGCTATTGCTGAGGCTAAGAGTTTTGCGGGGTCTCCTGCACCGTATGATTTTCCCCAAGCTGATTCGGTAATGGTGTCTATCATGCTTTCCTGTCCCGGCTTGAGATTGCCTTCCTCGTGAAAAACACTCTCCAGTGCCGCCCAGCAGCAATAATCTATCACCGAATCCCCAAAGTGTCCGCCCAAAATTACCGTGCTGATTTTCCCGGACTCTGCTCCCCACGCTGAGAGTTCCTCCAGAGTCTTTTTGTGGCCTTCGTCGTCAACCCAGCCAAGCATATCAGCACAAACCTCTATATTCCGCCAAGTGTACACAAACTCTTTCACGGTCTCCTTGACGCAGAACTCGGTAGCTATTCCGCAGATAAGTACGTCCTGCCCGAGTACTTCGCACAAATTCTGTCCTGCGTTGTTTCCGGCCCAGAAAGCTGAATACTCCTCGCGGTCGTCTCTTGTTCCCTTGTAGAAGGTGTTGGATTCAGTGGGACGCTGTTCGGGGTTGATGATGTCCGTTGTGAATGAGCTGTGCAGTTCTGCGCCGTGAGTCCCTGCCTGACAGTGTACCGGCCAAGTTCCGCCGTTGGGAATGTAGCTGCAGTGTTTGAGGCTGTGGGCATCTGCTGAGTAGAAGACTCTCGCTGAGGGGTTGGCGTTGATGTAGGCGATGATGTTTTTGACGGCCTCTTCGGAGTGTATGCAGGCTAATGTGCCGTTGATGAAATCATATTGACAGTCAACAACTAGAATATCTTTCATTGATTACTCTCCCTTCGTGAGCTGGGAAAAATCTCCCATGCCGTTAATTATAGCTAATGCGTCGTCAATTATGTGCATGAATACCGCGCATCCAGTTCCTTCACCTAAACGCATGCCCATCTTCAGGCACGGAGTCAGGTTCATGAATCTAGCTGCATGTGTGTACGCAGGTTCAGGGGATTCGTGAGAGACTAGCATATATTCCCGCACAAGAGGCTCAAGCCTATACGCCAGCAACGCCCCCGCAATAGAGATCACTCCGTCCGCAACTACAGGCACATGATACACAGCCCCTCCGATGAATACACCGGTCATAGCTGCTATGTCCAGCCCTCCGACACAAGAAAGTATGTTTACCGGATCAGTGAGGCTCTCCGCATGGAGGTCCAGAGCGTCAAGAATCACACGCTGTTTCCGCGCAAATGCCTCGTCATCCAGACCTGCACCCCTCCCGACTAGAGACGAGTCCCGCGAATCCGTAGCTGCCATTATGCACGCACAAGCCGGAGTAGTGTTCGCCATGCCTGCTTCTCCTGTGCCGATGAGGTCAACTCCCTGAGCCTTCATCTCCCGCACGAGGCCTATACCCCACAGGATTACTCTCTTGGCTGTCTCCGGAGGCATAGAACGCTCACGGAGTAAGCTGCGAGTACCTGATGGCATGAATTTTTGCGTGATGATGTTTGGATGAGGAGCGAGTCCCTTCACGCCCAAGTCATAGAGCCGTAACTCTGCGCCTGCCTGACGAGCGAGAATGTTTATCCCGCCGGTTTGGGAGTCTGCGTAGACATGCATTAGTTTTTGGGTGAAGTCCTGCGGTGAAGAGCATACTCCTTCGGAATAGACTCCGTGATCGGACCCGAACAAGCATATTACTTTGCGGGTGATAGTGTTTCGAGGGCTGCCAGTGATTCCGGCCAAGCGTACGGCTATGGATTCGAGTGTTCCGAGACTTTTGGGGGGCTTGATTTTGCCGTCAAGGATGGCTTGAGCGTCATGCATTGCCTGAGAGTCAGGGGGAGTGATTGAGCGGAGTATACTGGTGAGAGTCATGAATCCTCCTGTTGAGTTAGTGATAGTGTGTTTAGTGTTTAGTGTCTATATCTGGTCTAAGAACTTCACAGCGTTATTGACTGCTACTCTGAAGACGTTTTGCCTGATGTTGGGATTGAGTTTGCCTGAGAAAATATCTGCTGCTGCTTTGGGAGTGAGGCCGGCAACTTGTGAAAGCAGGTCAAATTCTTCTTGGAGGAAGTTCCCTGACACGCAAAAGCCCCTGAGTTCTGGAGCGAGTCCCCACTCATTGAGCCACCGCCACACAAAACGCCAATGTGCTGCGCTTGGAGGTACTGCCCCAATAGTCAGGAGCTTCATGGACCAGTAGAGATTTACGAGCAAGTCATCATCCGGCTGTTCATAGGGAAGGTATTTCATGACGGCATTCACGAAAGCAAAAGCTATTTGCAGTGTTTCGAGGCCTCTGCGTCTGATGTGCAGCATAGTATCTTTTATGTCAGTGTCGAACATGAAGTATTTGGTGCTGTTTCTGATTCTCCGGAAGTAAAATTCTCCCCACACGAACGGCTCAGAGTCTCCTGCGAAGTTTTTGGAGGATACTCCGACCATCCCGATGCCTTGAAGGAAAACTGTAGACCACAAACGATTTTCGCCTCTGTCTTCCCGATGGAGGATAACGCCTTTAGCAGTAACTTCTTCTTCTCCGTTCAACATGCGGCAATACCTCCTGAATGTGTGTGTAATTTGGGATGGATCAGATTATAGCAGATAGATAAACTCTTGCATAACAAGTTAATAACATTTGCTCAACATTTCACTATGGAATAATACAGACCCAAAGAGATTTTCGCCCCTGTCCTTACGGGAGAGAATAACGCCCTTAGCGGTAACGTATTCGTCTCCGTTGAACATTGCAGTATATCTCCTGAAGATGTGTGTGAATTTTGGGATGGATCAGATTATAGCAGATAGATAAACTCTTGTATAACTGCTCAACATTTCACTAATAGAATAATACAGAGGCAAAGAAATTTTCGCCCCTGTCCTCACAGGAGAGAATAACGCCCTTAGCGGTAACATATTCGTCTCCGTTGAACATGCAGCATACCTCCTGAGAATGTGTGTGATTCTTGGAATGAGGGGGATTATACCAGATAAGGGAGTGTGTGTGCTAGCAGGAAATGTGAACCTGGGAGCGTGTGTGTACTCCCCTGAAGTGCACTAGTTTTGTGATGAATCTGTTGCTTTCTTGATATACGGCTCGATTTCTGCCCAGTACTTGGCCGGAAGTTCCGTAGTGTATCGTGCCTGATTTGCCTCAAGCAATCTCTGACGGATAAGCATATTCTTGGCCGTGTCTATTCCGCCGTTGAGAGGGTTGTACATAACCCAGTACAGTATACCGCCGACAACTAACTGCAATATTATGCTTATGGGGAAAAGCACAAGCGCAAAT
>JAFTBT010000150.1 GCA_017455085.1 Synergistaceae bacterium | reverse complement strand
GTACAGAGAGCAAAGACATAACCAGCAGAGACGTGAAGAGGGACGAACCGGTAACTATAGTTGCCGATTCCGGAGCAAGCACTACGCACACTACTACGACTCTGACGGACAGCGAAGGCAATGTGCTTTTAGCGGCAGTGATAGCCATAACGACAGAGGCCGAAGAGTTTGCTGCTGTTGTCGGCGAAGAGTTCTCGACAAGGGTAAACGTTGATGTATCTATCGATATTCGCAGCACCAGCTACGACAAATACGCGTACTTGATGGAAATTTTCGGCCTTCCTGAATGGCTGAAGGCTGACGGCACGCTCGAAAGCTCCGGAACACTGGAGACAAGCCAGCATTATGAGTTCACACTCACAGGAACACCTGTAGCCTCACAAGATGCACAGTCAGTTGTGTTTGCAGCTACGGTGATGATTACGGGAGACACTCCGGAGATTGAGGCCTATGCGGATAAAGAAGTAATGCTTGCTGTGAAAGTTGAAGCTGCGAGCGGAGATATTACGCCTAAACCGGGAGATTCTGACCAGAGCCCGGATGTTACGCCTAAACCGGGAGATTCTGACCAGAGCCCGGATGTTACGCCTAAGCCGGGAGATTCTGACCAAAGCCCGGATGTTATGCCTAAACCGGGAGATTCTGACCAAAGCCCGGATGTTATGCCTGCACCTGTAGTGATTGAGAACGGGAAGATCACCATCAACGCAGACGATTCCGGAGAAAGTATCGCAGAGATTATTGCGAACATGACGGACGAAGAAAAACGGAGTATCACCAAGCTCGAAATCAATTCTGAAGTTCAGAGCCTCGAATGGATCAGTGAACTGAAGAATCTGAAAGAACTTACTCTGAACGAAACCGCTTCAGTTGAGGAGCTGGATATTTCCGGCAATACTGCAATCACTGAGCTGAATACTCACGGTGCAAACGTGAAGACTCTTAACGCTTCCGGCTGTGTAAACCTTGTGAGCCTTGACTGCTCATCATGCGGACTTGAGAGCATAAATCTCAACGAGTGCACTTCACTAAACACACTAAACATCAGTAATAACAGCCTATTGATGTTCAACGCCGGGAACTTGGCCAGCCTTCAGGAACTTATCTGCGACTCACAGGTGGTGTACATGAAGTCAACCGGTAAGATTTTCGCGTTGGGAGAATATTTCAGTGCGTCGTCATTCGTGAGCAGTGCTTCCGGTATTGAGAACGTCAAGAATCTCAAGGCGTTTGACGCTTCAGGCAGCGAGATAGCGGCAGAGCTGGATTCTGTTACGGGTACGGTCTCATGCAGCGAATCTCCCTCAAAGATTACGTATGACTATGATACGGGCTTCAGCGGCGTAATGATGGATGTAACTGTGTACTTCACGGATAGCAGCACAGAAGACTCCGGCAGAGTTGGTTCGAGCAGCGGGGGCTGTAATTCTGCTTTTGGTCTGCTGACAATTTCCGCAGGATTGATTCTGATTCTGCTGAAGAGACGCTAAAGTTTGCTGCGGCAAATCCGATAAGGGAATCATCAAGGACGAAAAACTTCATCAAGGACGTATGAATTTTTTGGAGATGTAGTATTATCATGATGCGCGTTAACCAGTTTAACAGCAGTATGTTCACCCAGAACACCCAGAACCGTAACACTCGTACCAGCAATACGCCCAGCTTTGCCGGAGTGATGAGCAATGTATCCGGCCAGCAGCAGCCTTCACAGATGATGCCCCAGCAATCGAACACAATGCAGATGCCCGGAATGCAGACCCCCGGAATGGGAAGGATGTCCGGAATCTCAGGAATGCAGAGTAATTTTCCGTCAATGATGCCCGGCGGAAATATGCCCTCTGGAATGTCGGAGATGCCTTCGGGCGAAATGCCTTCAGGTCAAATGCCGGAAATGCCTTCGGGCGAAATGCCCAACGGTGAACCTCCCGCACTCCCTGACGGCGAAGAACTCCCCGAACTTCCTGACGGTGAGACTCCTCCAGAAATGCCCTCTGGCCAGACACCTCCGGAGATCCCCAGCGGAGAGATGCCAGCGTCAGCTCCGAGCGAGTCCGACAGCAGTATGCAGCAGCCCCCGTTTGGCCAGCCCAGTTTTGGCGGCATGAACTCTTTCCGTGCTATGAGCTTCATGAACAGGTAGCACCAGCACAGAATCAGAAATCCCCCAGTCTCACGAAAAGGCCGGGGGAATTTTTTTGCCCTGTATTCTCTCAGGCTACCACTTTATGCCGAATATCCTCATTAACGACGACGCTGTCATCACCAGCGCAAACAGGTAACTCACCAGCATAAAGAACTGCATCACGCGGGGCTGAGGCATTCCGTTTTCTTCGTTGATGTCCTTCCTGAAGATTAGCCGAGTCACGTAGAACCCTCCGAACGGTGTAGCTATTGCTGTCGAAATGTTCGCAATAAGAATCAGCTGTGTCGGGCTGCCGTTGTAGGTGAAGCATATCGCTGTCGTGATCACTATGCACACAAGGCTTCCCCACTTGATGAAGTTCGACTCAAGTTTTGTGGGCTTGTCGATACCTGCCGCCAACAACACCATTCCGCGCTGAGTGTTCCCAAGCAATGACGAAAATGCTGCCGCTAACAGTGCAACACCCATAACTATTGGTGCAGTTGTCCCCAAAAACGGCACTAAAAGCTGTCCGAGCTGTGCAGGAGTCTTTATGCCTGTTCCTGTCGGGTGAAGCACTATTGCTCCCACTAAGAATATCGCTACAGAAATCAGCACCACCGCCAAAACATGGGCTACTGCGTCCGCAAACATGATACCGTTGAAGAGGTCTTCCCTCTGCCATTTCTTTTCGAGGCCTAAATATGTCCCGTAAATGCCTGCTGTTATGGCTGCGTTGGTGCTGACGTATGCGAGCGATGTTGCGAGGCTTCCGGGTGCTACGCTCCAGTGAGTCAGAGAATGCCCGAACATTGCCCAGTCAGGGCCGCCGGTAGCTACCAGTGTCGCAAAGAAACATATGATCATGCCGATAATGCAGAGCGTTATGATTTTCTCAACCTTTGAGTACACACCCTTAGCGAAATAGCACGCAAGAGTGATCACTATCATGAAGATAGAGCCTATTTTCCAGTTGATGCCGGTGATCAAGTTCAAGCCCGCTCCTGAACCGGTGATGTTCCCCATCGTGAAGAAAAAGCATGACAGGAAAGTTGCTACTCCGGTGATGAGTGCTGCAGGTGTACCGTAGTAGTGCCTGATGGCGTGGATGGTGGGCATTCCGGTAAGCATGGAGATTCTGTAGCAGGTGAGCATGAACGTGATTCCCATGACGATGATCGGGATGATGAGCCAAATCATTTGGTAGCCGTAATTTGCTCCCATCATGGCGGAAGTGGTGATGTTGCCGGG
>JAFTBT010000023.1 GCA_017455085.1 Synergistaceae bacterium | reverse complement strand
TATCCCATAAGCAGAAAGGCTCACATAACCGAGAACGCGCCCGCAAAGACTTAGCTCGTGTATACCGGCGTATGGAGAATCAGCGCAAAGATTTTCACTTCAAGACATCAAGGAAGCTGTGTGAAGAGTATGCGTGTATCTGCCTAGAGACACTGAACATCAAGGGAATGGCTCGCAGATGGGGGCGTAAAGTACATAGCTTAGGGTTCTCGGAGTTCGTGAGGATACTGGAATACGAGGCTTTGAAGTTAGGGACACAGATAGTGTTCACAGACCGGCTATATCCGTCAACACAGTTATGCAGTGTATGCGGGTACAAGAATCCGGAGCTAAAAGATTTGCGTATCCGAGAATGGGATTGTCCAATCTGTGGGACATACCACGACCGAGACCGTAATGCGGCAAAAAATATATTAATGGCTGGGACATCAGCCAGTGGAGGAGAACCCGTAAGACCTGTTTATACAGGCAAGGTTCGTAGATACCAGAATCTCCTAGCTTTAGCTATGGGGAGTATATCAAACACATAGAGAGGTTTTGCAATTCATGAACCCTGTTATCAAATCCGAACTGGAGGAACTGCATTCACTTATCCTGAATATGCGGGACAGCCTTTGACTTGGCCGCACTAGCCTCACGCTCTCAAGAACTCACACGCATAACTTCATCACCAGATTTCTGGAACTCCGACCCAGATGCCAGAGAAAACACCTTGCGCGAACTCTCAGGCATAAATTCACAGCTTGAGAACTTCCAGCACATAAATTCCGAGTATGAAGATCTATCAGCTATAGAGGAGATTTTACGCGACACTGACGACCGCGAACTTGAGGCCGAATTTTCGCACAGAGCCTCATCACTCCGCACCGAACTCGAACGCTCAAGCCTGTTGTTGCTCCTGAATGAGCCATATGACTCCTCAAACGCAATACTCATGATTCACGCAGGCTCCGGAGGTCTGGACTCTCAGGACTGGGCCGGAATGCTCATGCGTATGTACCTGCGCTACTGTGAACGTGAGGGCTTCCGTACGAACGTCATCGAGGCCACTACGGACGAAGGCGAGGGCATCAAGAACGCAACGGTCATGATCGAGGGACAATACGCCTACGGATTCCTGAAGGCAGAACGCGGCGTGCACAGGCTCGTGAGGATTTCGCCGTTCGACTCCGCACACAGAAGGCACACCAGTTTTGCGTCAGTGTTGGTGTCTCCGGAGTTCAGCGACGACGTGGACATAGAGATTAAGCCCGAAGACCTCAAGGTCGACACGTTCAGGGCATCCGGAGCTGGAGGGCAGTACGTCAACAGAACGGACTCCGCAATCAGAATCACACACATTCCCACCGGAATAGTCGTAACCTGCCAGAACGAACGCAGCCAGCACATGAACCGCGCTACAGCTATGCACGTCCTGAAGAGCAGGCTCTACGAAATGGCACTACAGGAACGTGAAGCGGAGTTGTCCTCAGTTGTCGGCGAGAAGAAAGAATCCACGTGGGGCAGCCAGATCCGCAGCTACGTACTGCACCCGTATACGCTCGTGAAGGATCACAGGACTAACTACGAGAAGGGAAATATTCAGGCGGTACTTGACGGCGATATTAATGACTTCATCATGGAGTACCTGAAGCAGAAAGCGAGAGGCGATGTATAGCGGCATGTACAGGAAATTTTTTGCTGTGATGATTATGTTGGCGGTGAGTGCCTGTGCAAATGCGGGTGTCTTTATCCCAGAACAGCCCATTATGCCCGTCAGCGAGATCCAGCCCGGAATGACTGGCTACATGTTGACGGTGATACATGGCACAGACCCCGAACGCATACCCGTAAAAGTCGTGAGCATCTCCCCGCAGAAACCCGGCCGTGAACTGACTGACGAGATACTGATTCGCATCACAGGCAAGCACAAACTTGCTCAGGGCATGAGCGGATCTCCCGTGTATGTCGGCGATAGACTCATCGGCGGTATACGCAGCGGATGGGAACTCAGCGACCAGACTCTAGCGTTCGTTACACCTATCGAGTCCATGTGTGCAGTGTTTGATGACGAGGCGGCGCAGAAATCGCAGGGTGTTATGCTCTCGGAAATATCTATCTACGGAATCAGCACCAGCAACTCAGAACTTCATGCACTCGGCAAAACTTTAGGGATGTCCTTCGTGCAGGGAGTGCCGCTGTCTTCGCGTGAGCTGTCCATGTCCGGCGAGAAGCTCAAACCCGGAGACGCAGTGAGTGCGCTGATAGCTTGGGGCGATGTTGAGGCCGGAGCTGTGGGGAGTGTTACGGCGACTGCTAGGGACGGGAGATTCTTGGCCTTTGGTCATGCGTTCAACAAGTCCGGAGAGTCTGCATACCCTGCCGCGAAAACGTACATCCACGAGATCGTGAACAGCCTCGCATTTCCGTTCAAGCTGGCCAGTCCTCAGAGCATCAACGGCACATTCATTCAGGACAGGGAAGCAGGAGTCGGCGGCAAGATGGGCAAATACCCCCCGTCAATTTCGGCCAAGTTGATCTTCAAGGACATGGACACCGGCAGAAAGGACTCCGCAAAATTCCGAGTCATCACTGATGAATTTTTGAGCAGGCCGATTCTTGTGAGGGTGTTCGCTGCACTGGCTGAAGAGTTCTGGCGCAAAAAGGGGCACGGGACTATGAGCGTATCCCTTCGTGTTGACGGCAAAGCTATCCCCAACGGATGGGTGCGCAAGGATATTTTCTACTCCGACAGCAATATTCTCGGTGAAGCTCTGAAACAGACTCAGGCCATCATCACAGCGTACATGATTCAGCCGTTCGAGGAGACTATGCCGGCGGGATTCACTCTCACGATCGAGGCCACACAGAAACCGAAAGTGTTGCTCATTGAGGACGTAACACTCTCTGACGACAAGGCAAAGCCCGGCGGCGAAGTGGGAGTCCGTGTGAAGCTCAGAGGGTGGCGCACAGAACCCACAACCCATAACTTCACGATGAAGATTCCTGATGATGCGTCTGACGGAGTGTGTGAGCTTATCGTTCGCGGCGGAGGCACTGAGTCTATGGGGCAGAAAGCTATCGAGGGCGGGTGGAAGTCCATTGACAGCCTGCAAAGAATGTTTACGGAGTTTAGGGCTGCTGATGCGAACAACGAGCTGATTCTTGAGCTGAACGTCGACAAACTGAATGACGCTCTCAAGAAAGCATTGGCTGCCAAGAAGAACAAGAAGGCCAAACCTGCACCGGACCTTTTGCCGGAAGAAGAAGAGTATCTCAGCGAGACCAAAGCCCGCAGAATCGAGGAGGGTACTTTGCGGATATTCAGGTCTGATTACTACATTGACGGCATGATGAAGAGAATCATACATGTGGAGAAGTAGCACCATGTTCATCACGATCGAGGGCATTGACGGCTGCGGGAAGTCTACCCAGTCAGAGAGACTCGCACACTGGCTCACGGAACACACAGGCCGCGAAACTGTCCGGACATTTGAGCCGGGGGGGTATCCTGACGGTGGAGAGTCTTTGCGTAAGTTCATACTGGAGAGCCGGAATTACTCCCCTAAGTCAGAATTATTGTTGTTCCTTGCTGACAGGGCAGAGCATACCGAGAAAGTCATAGCCCCTGCGTTGAGAGAAGGGCATAACGTAATCTGCGAACGGTGGAACGAGTCGACCATAGCGTACCAGTCCGGAGGGCATAAGCTGGAGATTCATGAGGTCAGGAGACTCATAGCGGCGTGTGGCTTCCCTGAGCCTGACGCGAAAATTTGGCTGGACATTCCGCCGGAAGTTGCTGTGTCTCGGATTCTTGCACGGGGCAACCGCGACAAATTCGAGGACGAAGGCCTTGCGCTGATGGTGAGGGTCTCTGAAGCATACAGGCAGCTTGCGGAGTCTGGTCTGCTCACAAAAATAGACTGCGGAGAAATGAACCCTGACGAAGTTTTTGCGGCGATCACTGCGGAAATAGAGAGGCGTTTTTGACGGATGGCGATACAGATCAAGCGCGGAGGAGGAGAACCACCCGCATCATCACAGCCCAGAGTCGAATACGGCAGCAGCAACACCGGACATCACACCGAACCCGCTCATGCAGTGAGTACTTCGGCATTTTCGTTCGAGTCGGCTATGGAGTCTACGGAGCTGGAGGACTTACTGGATCAGCTCTATGAACTTTCGGACAGGCTTACGGTTTTTCCTGGAGGGCGATTGATTGAGGAGTATCGTAACGTGTTGACGGAGCTATTGCGTCGTGCGGCGAAGGGCTTGCGAATCAAGAGGGACATGCGCTGGCGGAAGACTGACCGGAAATTGTACGTGACTATTGAGCGGGCGGAAAAGGCTATGGACGAACTGGAGGAGGCATTTGCTTACGAGGGCAACAGGACGAAAGCACTTGCGCTTATGGAGGAGATAAAAGGGTGTCTGATCTCGCTGTTAATGTGAAGTGGCAGGAAATCATAGCTGAGACCAAAGCAATGAACATCCCGCACTGCAGGGCTATAGCCGTAAAATCTGCATATCATCAGGAAATCATAGAGACTCTTGCGGGTATGATTCTGGGCAGTTACCGGCCGACACATCCCGATTTGCTGGTCATAGGCACAACAGACAAAGCTCCGGGTATAGGCGACCCCGAAAAATCCGGCTACGAAGGTTCGTGCAGGTGGCTCATTGACAACATCATACTTAGGCCGTTAGAGTCCTCACGAAAATTCGGAGTCATAATGTCCGCCGACAACCTCAACAAGAACGCCGCTAACAGCCTCCTCAAACTCGCAGAAGAACCCCCCGAACATGTAGTGCTGCTTTTCCTGATGGAGGACGGTAGATTATTTTTGCCGACTCTGCGAAGCCGTTCACGTTTCACCACGATAACCCTTCAGGAAAAACACGAGTCCCGAAAAATTCCATCAACCCCCGCAGAATGGGTGAAGTGGCTGGGAGATTCACGCAAGAGCCTTGACGCTGACGGAGTGGTCTCGACTCTGGAGGCATGGGCGAATTTTGCGGCGGATGGCGGGAATTTTGCACTCGCTGAACGTATAGATACCCTGAGAATAATTGCTGGGAAGAAGAATCTTTCTGTGCCTATGATGTGCGACATGATTATATTAATGCTTGGAGATGACTACACGAAATATGACTACATACTTGACGATATTCGGTAAACCCCGATATTTGGGGCTTGCCACTGTCAGAGACGATATAGATGCTTCGGGCTGGGCGGTGCTGAAGACGGCGCGAGGTTACGAGATGGGATTACCCGGCGGAGCTTTGAACGCAGAACAGCAGGCCAAGTACACAGCAGAGGCCGCGCAATACGAGGAGACCACCGAAGCGATGTTGCAGGAAGTGGATTTTATCCGCATGGCTGACGAGGAGGACATAGCGAACTACTACGACTGCAGGCGTGAGGAAAACGAGGGGCTTTTGCGTGCGAGGGATATACTTGCGGCTCATAATCTGGATATGAAGCTGGTGGATGTTGAGTACATGCTGGACCGTAAAAAATTCTTCCTGTACTTCACGGCAGAACAGAGGGTCGATTTTCGGGCGTACGTGAGGGATCTTGCGCACGAGTTCAGGACACGAATCGAGATGAGGCAGGTCGGGATTCGTGATGAGGCGCGTATAGTGAGGGGCATTGCTCCATGCGGGAGGCCGTGCTGCTGCGGGTACTGGCTGCATGGATTCCAGCCCATAAGCATCAAGATCGTGAAGGAGCAGCGTTCGGAACTGAACCCCACAAAAATATCGGGCCTGTGCGGGCGGTTGATGTGTTGCATGAGCTACGAGCAGGAGCTGTATACGGAGCTGTGGGCAAAACTTCCCGGACCTGGCGCGAAGATTCGTACGGAGCAGGGAGTGTATCTGCTTGAGAGTCTGGACATAGGCCGCGAGATCGTGAACATACGTTTTCCGTCTGGAAGGCTGGTGCCTGTGCTGATAAGTGAGTTCCCAGATTTTCAGGATACTGTGCTGAAGGGTGAAGAATGGGGCGAGGACAAGGAGCTTGCTGCGAAGAAGAAGGCCATGCAGGAACGTGTGGCACTCCTTGAGAAACGTAGGGAACGTCAGAGGCTCAGAGCTACGGCCAAAGCTGCAAGGATGAGGCGTGAAAGAATCGCGAAGTCCGCAGAACGTAAGGCAGAGTCCCAGAAGCAGAAGCCCAAGCCCGCGAAACAGAATCAGCCTCCGAAAGCGGCCAAGCCATCAGAGTCTGGAGCAGGCAGACGCAAACGCAGCAAGAAGCCCAAGAATCCAGACACTAAGCAGGAGAGTTAGCATGCGGGAGCTGTCCAGGAACGTACGAGCTTTTACGCGTGAGGGCATCAGGAAGATTGACGTTATGCTTGACGGCGGAAAGTTGTTCACGAGTTTCACGGGTCAACCAGAAATCACTACAGACCTTGATGGGTTATACATGTTTCCGGGTTTTGCGGATGTGCATGTGCATTTTCGTGAGCCCGGTTTCTCGTACAAGGAGACAATAAAGACCGGAACATACGCTGCAGCACGCGGAGGGTATACAGCAGTTTGCACCATGCCGAACCTCAAGCCGACTCCCTCAACACTCGCGAACCTTCAGCAGGAAATAGACATCATAAACCGTGATGCAGTGATTCACGTGTACCCTGTAGGAGCTATCACTATGAATCAGTCGGGCAGGGGTGAGCTCTCGGACATTGAGGGTATTGCGCCGTATGTGTGTGCGTTTTCGGATGACGGCAAAGGGATTCAGGATCGGGAGCTTATGCGTGAGGCCATGAGGAGGACAGCTGCTGCTGGAAAATTCATCACTGCTCATTGCGAAGTAGAGTCCGAACTCAAAGCTGGCGGGTGCATTCATGACGGAGAATATGCGGCACTTCACGGGCATGTAGGCATCAACAGCGAGTCGGAATTTCTGGAGGTAGCTCGTGATATTGAGCTTGCGGAGGAGATCGGGTGCAGTTTTCACGTCTGCCATGTGTCAACGAAAGAGAGCGTGAATCTTATCCGTCAGGCCAAAAACTCACACAATACAAACCATGAGTCAAAACCTAATGCTCCAAAAGATTCGTCAAGGCCTCACACTCCACGCATAACCGCTGAGACAGCACCGCACTACTTGATTTTCACGGATATGGATCTGCAAGAGTCCGGCGACTGGAAAATGAATCCTCCCATCCGGAGCGCACAAGACAGGGCGGAATTACTTCGGGGCATTGCTGACGGGACAATAGACTGCATAATCACCGACCACGCTCCTCACTCACAGGCCGAAAAATCTCGCGGGCTTGATGATTCTGCGTTTGGGGTTGTGGGTCTGGAGACATGTTTTGCGGCGATGTACACACACATAGTTCGTGAAGGGATAATCTCGCTTGAGAGGCTGCTGGAGATGCTGTGCGTGAACCCCAGAAAGATTTTTGCGTTGCCCGGGCCGCAGTACATAGAGGACGGCTGTGATGCAGACTTCGTGATTATGAATCTTGGCCGAAAATGGCGAGTTAATCCCGAAAAATTTCTGTCTATGGGGAAAAGTACACCCTTTGCAGGAATGGATTTGCAGGGCGAAAGTGTTGCTACATACGTGAACGGTCAGAAAGTGTATGCAGGAGAAAATTATGCGTGAGGAGATTTTCACAGTAACAGGCAACCAACAGATAGCAGAGTCTATTTTCAGGATGGAGCTTTTTTGTGAGGACGGAAACACATCGGGTATCACTTCGCCTGGGCAGTTTGTGAACGTTCAGGTACAGGGTCATTACTTGAGGAGGCCGATTTCTGTGTGCGACTGGTCGGACGGAAAATTAGTGCTGATCTACAAAGTTGTCGGCTCTGGGACTCTGGACATGAGCAGGCTGGAAACTGGAGCGAGTCTCTCACTGTTGACGGGACTCGGGAACGGTTACTACATCTCGGATTCTGAGAATGCCCGTGCGCAGAAGTTAGGTACTGTGATTGTGGGAGGAGGAGTCGGAGTGCCGCCGCTGTATGGTCTGGCGAAAAGGCTTGCAGCAAAATGTGTGAGGCCTTCGGTGATTTTGGGCTTCAACACTGCGAAGGAGAGTATTTGCGTGGATGAGTTCGAGGCGTTGGGGCTTGACGTGAAAGTTACGACACTGGACGGCAGCAGAGGGATTCGGGGAGTCGTGACGGATGTACTTACAGGCAGCGAAAAGTATGCGTATGTGTGCGGGCCGATGGGTATGCTGAGGGCGGTGTATGAGCGTGTGGAGGATGGGCAGTTCAGTTTTGAGGCACGAATGGCGTGCGGATTTGGTGTGTGTATGGGGTGCAGCATGAGGACTCGTGACGGCAGTAAACGCATCTGCAAGGACGGGCCCGTGTTGAAACATGGGGAGATTGTGTTTCATGACATACATTAACGCAAAAATGGTGTATCACGGCAAACATACTTATGAGGTAGTGCATGACATACGCAGGTGTATCACGACACACATATAGCAATTTGTGAGGTGTAGCATTGATATACGTTAGCGCAGAAATCCGGTATTCACTGGTGTATCACGACACACATATAGCAATTTGTGAGGTATAGCATGACTGATATTAACGCAAAATTTTCCGGCATAGACATATCCACAGAATTATCGGGTCTCAGGCTTGACAACCCCATTATTCCAGCGTCAGGGACTTTCGGCTACGGATTAGAGTTTGCGGAAATCTATGACATCAACATACTCGGCTCGATCAGCATCAAGGGAACTACACAAGCTCCACGTTATGGCAATGAACTTCCCAGAATCGCGGAATGTACTTGCGGGCTGATAAACTCCGTCGGGCTTCAGAATCCGGGCATCGAGCATGTAATTGCTAATGAGCTTCCGGAACTTGGCAGAATTTTTCACAAGCCTGTTATCGCAAATATATCTGGCTTCAGCGTGGAAGAGTATGTGTATTGCGCAGAGAGACTCTCACACGTCCCCAACGTCGGCATAATCGAGCTGAATATCTCGTGTCCGAACGTTCACGGTGGAGGAGCTGCCTTCGGGACGGACTGCCACAACGCCGCAGAAGTTACCCGAGCAGTGAAAGCAGTGGTGATGAATCGCAAGCCCCTGTACGTGAAATTGACCCCTAACGTCACGGACATAGCCGAGATAGCCCGCGCAGTGGAGTCCGCAGGAGCAGACGGTGTGTCGCTGATCAATACGCTGTTGGGGATGCGTATAGACCTCAAGACGAGAAAGCCGGTGATTGCGCAGAAGGTCGGAGGTTTTTCCGGGCGTGCGGTGTTTCCTGTGGCGGTGCGTATGGTGTGGCAGGTGCATAAGGCCGTGAAGATTCCTGTTATCGGGATTGGGGGAGTATCTTCGGCCGAAGACGTGATAGAGATGATGATGGCTGGAGCTAGTGCGGTGCAGGTGGGGTCTGCGAATCTGGTTGACCCGTTCGTGTGCAAGAAGATAGTTGAAGATTTGCCGGTGGTGTGTGAGCGTTTGGGAATATCTAGACTCTCAGACATTATTGGTGTAGCAGATTGACGGAGTTCGTGTGTATTCTGTGACACTGTGTGTAGCATGTTGACAGCACATTATTTGCGTATATCCCAAATCATCACATAAAGGAGGTATGTTTATGGGAAAAGACGTTATTATCGCTCTGGATTTCCCTGACGCTGCAAAAACGTATGAGTTTCTCGGCAGGTTCTCAGGGACAGACAGAAAACCCTTCGTGAAAATCGGTATGGAGTTATTCTACGCAGAAGGCCCCGACATCGTCAGAAGGCTCAAAGCTCAGGGCTACAGAATCTTTCTCGACTTGAAACTTCACGACATCCCCAACACCGTAAAAGGCGGTATGCGCTCACTGCTAGATCTCGGCGCTGACATGGTGAATCTTCATGCATCAGGCACGATCGACATGATGAAGGCCGCTCTTGAGGGACTCACTCGTCCCGACGGAACTCGCCCCATGTTGATCGCAGTGACTCAGCTCACATCAACATCACAGGAAAAACTCACACGTGAATTGCTGATTCATGAACCTATGGACAGAGTCGTAACGCACTATGCCATGAACGCAAAGGCTGCCGGACTCGATGGGGTTGTGTGTTCACCGCTGGAGGCAGGCAAAATCCATGAATGCGCCGGAGAATCTTTCTTGACCGTCACGCCCGGAATCAGGTTCGCGGATTCGGACAAAGGCGATCAGGCCAGAGTCACCACTCCAGCAAAAGCAAAAGCACTCGGAGCTGACTATATCGTTGTCGGCCGGCCAATAACTCAGGCAGAAAATCCGGTCGAAGTTTACGAGCGTTGTATGCATGAATTTTGTGAAGGAGCGTGAAATTATGGCATCAAATACAGAAATTGCACGGGCATTGCTCAGAATCAAGGCAGTGTTCCTCAGGCCAGAAGAGCCGTTTATCTGGGCATCAGGCATAAAATCTCCCATATACTGCGACAACAGATTAATTCTCTCGTATCCTGAAGAGCGTAATTTGGTGGAGGACTCTATCGCCGAAAAGGTCAGGACTCTCTTCCCAGAATGTGCTGTGTTGATGGGAACATCCACCGCAGGGATCCCACACGCTGCACTAGCCGCAGAAAGACTCGCCCTCCCGATGGGTTACGTGCGTGGCTCAGCAAAGGATCACGGCCGCAAGAATCAGATCGAGGGCAGAATCGAACCCGGACAGAAAACCGTAGTCATTGAGGATCTGATCTCTACAGGAGGCTCGGTGATTGAGTGCGTTGACGTGTTGCGTGAGGCTGGTGCTGACGTTCTCGGAATCGTGAGCATCTTCACCTACGGAATGCAGAAGGGACTCCACAGACTCGAAGCTGCTAACATCACGAATCACTCCCTGTGCGATCTGGATACCCTCGCAAGAGTCGCAGTGCAGGAAAAATACATCAACCCTGAAGACGAAACACGTTTACTCAGATTCAGGGATAACCCATCAGATGAATCATGGCTCAGCAAAAAGGAGGCATAACCGCATGAACAAACCCAGAAGTGTAGTTAGCATTCTCGACTTATCCCCCGCAGAAATAGACTCCCTCATGAACACTGCTGACGACATCGACAAATTCCCCGACAAGTACCGCGAAAAATGCAGGCACAAAATACTCTCCACGATATTTTTCGAGCCGTCCACGCGCACAAGGCTGTCTTTCGAGTCAGCAATGCTATCACTCGGCGGATCAGTCATCAGCACCGCAGACAGCAAGTCATCTTCAGCAGCGAAGGGCGAGTCAGTTTCCGACACCGTGAAGGTCATCAGCAACTATGCAGACATTATTGCAATGCGTCACCCGAAGGAAGGTGCTCCGGTTGTTGCAGCGATGAAGGCCAGCGTCCCAATCATCAACGCAGGAGACGGAGGACATTTTCACCCGACACAGACCCTCGCGGATTTGCTCACTATTCGGCGGACGAAGGGCAGACTCTCAGGGCTGACACTTGGCCTGTGTGGAGACCTCATGTTTGGGCGAACTGTTCACTCACTGATTGAGGCAATGCTGCGTTACCCGGATAACAGGTACATCATGATTTCACCTGATGAGCTGCGGCTGCCTGAGTATATGCGTGAGGCACTGGACAATTCCGGAGTAACGTGGGAGGAGACTCGTTCACTTGAGTACGCTATGCCGGAGCTGGATGTGCTGTACATGACGCGCGTACAGAAAGAGCGTTTCTTCAACGAGGAGGACTATATACGCCTGAAGGATATATATATTCTTGACGAGGAAAAATTACGGACAGCCAAGAGTGATTTGGCGATACTGCACCCATTGCCGAGAGTCAACGAAATTTCTGTAGCTGTTGACGATGACGAACGGGCAAAGTATTTCTATCAGACCTTGTGCGGAAAACAAATGCGTATGGCTCTCATCATGATGCTTCTCGGAATAGAGTAAAGGAGGATTTTTTCATGAACATTGACGGCGTAAACAACGGTATAGTTCTCGACCACATTAAGGCCGGAAAAAGTATGCTGGTCTACGAGTACCTGAAACTCGACAAACTCAAGTGCTGTGTTGCTCTCATCCAGAACTGCCAGAGTCCAAAAATGGGCCTCAAGGACATCATCAAGATTGACGAACTGATTGACATTGACCTCGACATTCTCGGCTACATTGACCCGGGAATCACAGTGAACTACGTGAAGGACTGCAAGCTCATCGGCAAAAAGCATGTCGCACTTCCGGAGACCCTCACGAACGTAATCCGGTGCAGAAATCCCCGCTGTATCACCTCGACAGAACAGGAACTCCCTCACGTCTTCAAGCTGGTAGACCGCGAAAAGAGAGTGTATCGGTGTGCGTACTGTGACGTTGTGGGAACAGTTACGGGCCTGAACTGAACACATGCAAGAGAAATATACTGCCCTGAAAAAGTATCTTGCTTCACTCGGAAGTGCTGCTGTAGCGTTTTCGGGAGGAGTCGATTCTACATTGCTGCTGAAGGTCGCTCATGACGTTTTGGGGGTGAATGCTGTTGCTGTGACGGTGTCGTCTTCGTTCATCGCGAGGAGGGAGATCCACGAATCAGAGGCTTTCTGTGCGGAGAATGGCATAGCTCAGGAAGTGATTACGGTTGACGAGTCGGAAATCTCACACTTCACGGAGAATCCCCCGAATCGCTGTTACCTGTGCAAGCGGGAAATCTTCACCCGCATTCTACAGGCTGCTCATGCTCACAATATACTTCACGTAATCGAGGGCTCAAACGTTGACGACTTAGGCGACTACAGGCCGGGACTAAAAGCTCTTCAGGAACTCGGCATAAAGAGTCCATTGCGTGAGGCTGGACTCACCAAGTCAGAGATTCGGCAGTTATCGCGTGAACTGGGTCTGCCCACGTGGGAAAAACCCTCGTACGCGTGCCTTGCGTCCAGATTCATGTACGGAGAAAGGATCACCCGCGAAAAATTGTGCATGGTTGAACGCGCTGAAGAGTTTTTGTTGAGTCTGGGATTCCGGCAGATGAGAGTCCGGCTTCACGGGAAAATGGCTAGAATCGAAATTGCGCCTGATGATTTTTCACGGATAGTTCAGGACGAAATCCGCACAAAAGTTTATGACACGCTAAAGGGTCTTGGATTCTCGTATGTTACTCTTGACATGAAGGGCTACAGAACAGGCAGCATGAACGAAACACTTACTCTTGCTAAGAATGCATAGTGTTTGCTCGTAGGACACCACAAAACGTATGACCCTGTCGAAAAACTGGCAGGGTTTTTTGCTTCACACATCACTCCACGAACGGCCAAGACACCATAAATATTTCTGCATAGTTCATACGGTGACTCAGGTACCCGAAAATCTCAACTCCCCATATCAGCACTACAAAGCACCCCACCGCCAAAAACGGCACCAACGGAATCGCATCATGCCTCCCCCACTTCACTCGGCCTATCATCAGCAACACTATCGCCCAGAATCCTCCGGCCATTATTCCGCAGTAGAATGCCAACAGCGTGAACTTGAAGCCCAACACCGCGCCCATCCCGCACATGAACGTAGCATCTCCCCAGCCCATTCCGCCACGTGAGAGCAGTATTATCGCCGCAAAAATTCCCAAGCCCGTCAAAGCTCCTGCGATTCCGTCAAGCACCGCCCATTTCCCTCCGGCAACACGAATCAGCAACCCCAGCACTCCCGGAAAGATCGCGAACACATCCAGAACTTCGCCAGCCTCTATGTCCGTCAACGAGTTCACCACGAGGCCGCATGTTCCCGCCGCAGCTATAGCACTCGCCCAAGACATACCCCATCGCACAAGAATCATCACCGCAAGAATCGCGCAGACTATCTCGACCAGAATGTACCTGACAGAAATTTTTGCCCCGCAGTTTTTGCACTTGCCCCTAAGCATCAGCCACGACACCACAGGAATCAGCTCAAGCACTCCCAGAACATGACCGCATGACTCACACACTGAGCGTTCGTTACCCCACCATGAGCGACCCTGCAGTGACCTGTGAGCTGCTACGTTCAGGAATGACCCCATGCACGCGCCGAGTATCCCCGCAGTGATTAAGTGCTGTATGTTCATCGCCGCCTCACCGTCCTGCTGGTTCTGGTTTTATCGTACTCAGTATCCCGCGCGTAAATCTCTCCTCCGTAAGTCGTGAGCTTTCTCCGTTGCATCTTGTCGAGTTCTGCGTTGAAGGCAGAGGCTAATTTGCTGCGGTCTGTTTCATGCGTTCCGTACAGTGTCAAATCTCGCTCTATATACCCCAAATCTACGAGTGCCTGAATGTCCGCAGTACTCACGTCCAAGTCATCAGCCAGTTTGTACACGTCAAAATTTTCGTCGTCATTGTCGCGCATATACTCATGAACTACAGCGTACAGGTCTCCGAGTCTCCGCAGGCATAACGGGCAGACTCTATCTCGTCCTCCGTCAGTGAAGACTCTTCCGCACAGCCTGCATTTCATTAATGGCATAATTCATCACTCCCCTAAAGAATATAATCAGAATCAGAATGGCGGTTACCTCTTTGCCCCCCATACGTATTTTTACGTGTATATACTTTCCCGCCATAGGTTACTAGTTTGTAGCGTTCAGCCATCACGTCAAGCTCGTGTTCAAATTCCTTCGCCAATGCCGCGCGTTTAGAAGGGGCTTTGCTCCACGTCTGCATGTCCCGCTCAAGATATCCCATGCTGATGAGCAGCTTGATGTTGTCGAGGCTTATGTTGGTCATCTTGGAGAGATATACGGGGTCAAAACTAGTATCCTCCTTGTTGTCGCGTATGAAGCTGTGGACTATTGAGTACATGTCTTCGAGGCGTTCGAGGCAGTCCGCGCAAATGCTTTTATCTACCGGGACATAAGCAGGGTCGTAGATTTTCCCGCATAGTTTGCACATATGGATAGTATGCAAATATAATCACTCCATCGAATTTATTGGATGCACTAATTTTACATGAAATACAGGAGGAATTTATGGCGATTCGTATTCTTGTGAGGCTGATTCGGATTCTTCCGCATAGATTCGCGCTCGCACTTGGCCGTTTTCTGGGAAGAGTGTTGCGTCTGGTATTGTGGCGCAAGGTCGACAGAGCAGAGTCCCGCTGCGTGAAAGCACTCGGTGTCGGAGTAACCATAGCCCGCGAAATAGTCAGAGGCTCATTCATGAATCTGGGGATGTCAGTGATTGAGTTCATACGTTTTCCGGTGATGAAGCCCCGTGTAGCTGAGTATATGGATTTTCCTGAAGAGAGCCAGAAACTTTTGCGGTCGGCACTTTCTCGCGGAAGAGGCGTGATTCTCATGACGAGCCACATGGCGAACTGGGAGCTTGCGGCACTGCGGGTGATATGTGCGGGGTTTGAGCTGCATGCTGTGTACACTCCACAACGGAACGACGGCGGAGTCGAAAGCATGATTGCGGACATCAGGACTCACGTTATGGGAATGCACATCATCGACAACCACAAGGGTATACGCGAGATATTCAGGGTACTCAAAGCCGGAGGAATAGTAGTGATTATGCAGGACTTAGACGCGCGGAAGGATGGAGTCATGACGGAGTTTTTGGGGCTGCCTGCGAGTACACATGACGGGATCATAAAGCTGTGGGAGAAGTTTGGGTGTGCGGTGATTGGTGCGAACTACACGCGGGACAAGGATAAGCCTGCGCATCATGTGCTGGTGATGCCGGAGATTCTGAGTGACAGGGCAGATTTTGGGCTTGAGGTGTGTGACCGGATGATAGAGGGCTGGATTCGTGAGAGGCCTGAATTGTGGCTGTGGCTGATGGACAGATGGGAATACACGTTAGGGAAGAACGTATAGTGCTGGGGCTTGACCCGGGACGTGATAAAACGGGGTTTGCCTTTGTGGATGGAGAAGGTGAGTTGATTGTGTCGGGTATCTTTCCGAGCGGTGAGAGCGGGAGATTTTTCGCGGCTGTGATGGCAAATTTTTGTGGTGGTGATGCTGTTATGAACTCACACGATGATGTTATGAACTTACACGATGCTGTTATGAACCCACACGATGATGCTATGAACTCACACGGTGATGCTATGAACCTACACGATGCTGTTATGAACTCACACGATGATGCTATGAACTCACACG
>JAFTBT010000149.1 GCA_017455085.1 Synergistaceae bacterium | reverse complement strand
TATCCCGTTGTTCTTGGCATTGATTAACGCCTGAAGGTTCGTACCGCCTCCAGACACTAGCACTGCGATTCTCAGCACAGTATTATTCCTCCTTTACCTTTCACGATTTCTCCGATGACGTATGCATTGGCTGGGTAAAAATCCCTCAACAAATCATCAGAATCAGCAATCACAATCATTCCGACTCCCATGTTGAAGACGTGGTACATTTCATCAAGCTCTATGTTTCCCGTCCTCATGAGCAGCTCAAACACGGGAGGGGTCTTCACCTTCGCGAGCTCAATTTTTGCGCACAAGCCTTCAGGAAGCGCTCGTGGTATGTTCTCGTAGAATCCTCCGCCTGTGATGTGAGCAAGAGCCTTTACACGTGAGACCACCGGCAAAACTTCACGGACATATATTTTTGTGGGGGTGAGTAATTCTTCACCGAGTGTGTGAGCAAATTCTGGGATATATGCGTGCAAGTCATGACCGGCAAGAATTTTCCTGACCAGAGAGAAGCCGTTAGAGTGGACACCTGATGACGGAAGAGCTATCACTACATCTCCGGCCTTTACGTTTTGAGGGTTAAGTATCTGGTCTTTCTCGACAACACCCACACAAAACCCCGCAATGTCGTACTCATCTTCAGGGTAGAACCCCGGCATCTCCGCCGTCTCCCCACCGATAAGCGCACACCCTGCCTGCACACACCCTTCCGCAACTCCCGACACTATCTCCGCCACACGTTCAGGAAAATTTTTCCCCACAGCTACATAATCCAGAAAAAACAGCGGCTTCGCTCCGCAACAAAGCACATCATTCGCGCACATAGCTACGCAGTCAACGCCTACCGTGTCGTGCCTGTCGAGGGCAAACGCAATTTTCAGCTTCGTACCCACGCCGTCAGTCCCGCTCACTAACACAGGGTGAGTGAATCCTTCAGGCAGCTCAAACATTCCCCCGAACCCTCCGAGTCCTCCCAACACTCCGGGTGTGAGAGTCCGAGCCACGTGTTCACGCATGAGTCTCACTGCGTCATACCCCGCCTGAACGTCCACACCTGCCTGCGCGTAGCTGCTACTTACTGTATTTTTCGCTGATGTCATGATTCTTCCGGTCTACACTTTCTGCCATACTCTTGGCCTCATCATCAAGCCTCGCCGACAATTCCGCGTCACTCAACGCCAAAATCCTCGCGGCCAGCCACGCAGCATTTGCCCCTCCGTCAATCGCTACACACGCTACAGGAACTCCCGAAGGCATCTGCACCGTCGAGAGCAGCGCATCGAGTCCGCCCAAGTCCGAAGACTTCACAGGCACTCCGATTACCGGAATACGTGTGTGTGAGGCAAGAACTCCGGCCAAGTGTGCAGCCTTACCGGCGATCGCGATTATGACTCCGTAGCCGTCAGCACTAGCAGAAATTGCGAAGTCCCGTGCATGTTCCGGAGTCCTGTGTGCAGAAATCACATGCACCGTGAACGGAAGCCCCAGCCTGCGCAAAACATCAATGCTCTTCTCCGCTATTGGCAGATCCGAATCCGAACCGAGTATTATTGCTGTCTTCAGGGTCATGATTTGCTCACCTTCACCGTAGGAATCTTTGAGAGCTTCGAGAATGTCGACAGTGAAAGTGTCTGAGCTGCTCCGATCTCTGTAGCTTTTGATGCTTCGGCAGCTGTACGATTTTCCTTCACGATAACGTCCCACAACTCTTTGCGCCAAATCTGCGTTGACTGTGGTGCAGTGATCCCCAGACGCACAATGTCTCCTCGTACGTCTATCACCATCACCTCGATATCCGTGCCGATCTGAATACTTTCGTTGACCCGCCTGCTCAGGACTAACATCTAGCACCCCTCCTTTTCGGCTTTTGCCTTCATTTTTTCGCGGACATCCTCAGGGAAAATCATGTGCCTTATCGGATATTCTTCGTTGAGGGCGATCACCTGCACAGCTTTGTGTGTCTTGACGTTCACCAGAATCGGAGCGCGTAGGTTTGCGGTCATGTTCCATGGTGCTCCGTCAGGGATAGATACCACGATCAGAAGTGCGAGCTCTGAAGGATCAGTAGTGCCTATGAGTTTGAGTTCATCGTCAGGGATTCGGGCGTTGTAGTCTGAACGTACAGCATCGGGTGAAGTTACTGGGAGGGCAAGAGAGCCGTCCTCTATGTTCTGAAGCCAGCGTATAGCACTGTCGTCACTGCCTGCGAGAATCCAGTGGTGATTGTTCTCGAAAGCTGGGATACCTCTAGGGAAGATCAGCAGGTCAGAATCGCCGTAATAGACCTTGCCGAAACGCAAAGTATCAACCGTCATTGTTGACATAGTTATTATCACATGCCTTGTGGAAAATTTTGCTCATTATAGCAGTAACGCAGATATAACCTGTAATGTGGCTAAAATCCTGAATAATTGCTAAAATTGTCTGCTGATTTTCAAGAGGCGGATAATATTGTGAAGCAGGATTTATTTGACTGGCTTAATTCCACACATACATCAGGTACTCATGACGAGGGAACAGCAGAAAATGTAGACCCTCCATTGTTGCTTGCGCCTGTGTTAGCTGAACAGAATGATGAGCCTCCTGAATCAGAATCACCATATCCGGAAATATTTCACTCCGAAAGCTCTGCATACTCTGCTCCGGTAAAAACTCATATCACAGCGTTCAATGAAGCGTGGCAGGGAACATTCACGGAAGAGTATACTGTTCCTGCAACAACCTCCATCAATGAACAGATCGAAGCACCCGAGCCGGAAAACGTCACTAACGTTCACGACTACACACCCGAATCCGAAAACGTCACTAACGTTCACGCCTACACACCAGCACCGGAAAATGGCACTGACGTTCACGACTACACACCAGCACCGGAAAATGGCACTGACATTCACGCCTACACACCAGCACCGGAAAATGGCACTGACGTTCACGCCTACACACCAGAATCCGAAAACGTCACTAACGTTCACGCCTACACACCAGAATCCGAAAACGTCACTAACGTTCACGCCTACACACCAGCACCGGAAAATGGCACTGACGTTCACGACTACACCCCAACACCGGAAAACGTCACTGACGTTCACGCCTACACACAAGAATCACCCTCATTCCCTGACGAACACCACACATCTATCCTCAATCAGGCATGGCACGAAGCAGCAGGATTCACCATCAACCTCAACGAACCACCTCAAGAGATGTGGACCGACATAGACTCAGACTCTGACGACGAACCCAAAGACTACGAGGAAAACATGAGCCTTCAGGGTGACGCATATATCCCTGTCGCAAAACATGGAGCAAACTTCACGCAACGACTCCAAGCTACTCTTCAGGGCCGCAAAGCCAAAGCTGCCAAACGCCGCGAACTTGACGCTGAACACGCGAGTCGCCACCCGTATTTGCAGAAGGCAGTGATTTTCTGCGGGGTGCTGTTGATGGCGTTGGGGTTTGCGTATGCTGGGCTGTGGTTCATCCAGCGGGAGACTCCGGACGGCATAAACCAGCGGGCTGTGAATCTCTACGAACAGGGCAATTTTGACGAAGCAGAGAATCTCTATCACAGGGGCTATAACCGTTACCCGCATGTGTTGGGATTCTTGACGGGTATGGCGAGGAGCGCGGAGAAAGCCGGACACACTCAGACAGCAATAGCCGCGTGGAATGAGTATGTATCTTCTCTGCCGAAGGACGACACAGAACACCGCAGAGCTGCTCATGAGGCACTGGACAGGCTGATTCCCGGACATGCCCGCAAAATCTCGCAGACGGTTACACTTCCGCAGAAGACCACTCGGCCAAGTCAGCAGACTGTACCCGCACCAGCAAGGCCACAGCTCCCGAACGTGAGGGCATTGACTTTTGAGGAGGCACTTACGGAAGCGAATAACGCCTACAACATCGGAATGTTCAGCAGAGCTATAGCGAACTTCCACAAGGCTCATGCTATCCGTGAGAACGACATACGGCCATATATCGGGCTGGCAGCAAGCTATCGGGCTAAAGGGCTGTACTTTGACGCGAAGAGAATGCTCGACGAGGCAAGACATAAATTCGGCATCAACCCAGCTATTGAGGTTGAACGCTACTATTTGAGGAGGGAATAATCATCATGGCAAACGAGAACGTATCACGCGCGAACGAGATTGTCGGGAGAATGCTGGTGAAGGCTCTGGAACGCAGGGGCTATGAAGCTGAGTATGTCCCCACAGGTGAAGCAGCACTAAAGCGGATTCTGGAGCTTGTTCCGGAAAATGCTACTGTAGGGATTCCCGGCACTGTTACTGTGAGGGAAATCGGGGCTCTTGATGCTCTGAAGGCTAGGGGCAACACTATTTATCAGCATTGGGGGAAAATGTCCCCTGAGGAACGCAGGATTGCACGCGACAAAGAAAATAGTGCTGATGTGTTCCTGACGAGTGCGAACGCGATAACTCGTGACGGAGTCATCATCAACATTGACGGCACAGGCAACAGAGTCGCAGGCATGGCATGGGGCGGAGAGAATAACGGGTTTGTGTTGTTCGTGATAGGCATGAACAAGCTGGCATTCACCCTTGAGGACGGACTCGAACGCGCAAGATCCGCAACGATTCCGAACGCCATACGTCAGAATGAGCCGACTGCATGCACGAAGGCCGGAAAATGCGTGAAGTGTTCTTTTAGTGGGGACGAGTACAGCATGTGCAGAGCGATTCTGATTCTGGAGCAGGCTGTGAAGGGAAGACGGTATCACGTCATACTAGTAGGGGAAAATTTAGGCTATTAACCTGATTTAGCAACACCCTCCTGCAGCAAACGGGAGGGATAATTTTTTGCATGAGGAGTGTAATTCACAATGGAAAACAGAGACAAAGTAGTTGTATTACTTGCTGGCGGAAGAATCGTACAGCGTCATGAAGCCCACGACACCACAGAACTAACCGACCAAGAACTATATGCATTGCTGCCTGACGAGGTGAAGAGTCATGTAGTGTTTCAGAAGTGGAGTTTTCAGCCTCCATCGAACTATTCACTGCGTATGTGTGCGGATATTATCAACATGGCTAGCAGCTCTATACATGACGAAGGCGCGAGGGGAGTCGTGATCACGTGCCACATGCAGGCGTTGGCGGAGCTGGCATATTTTGCGGACCTAGTGTGGGAGCTGAACCCTCCTGTGATATTTACCGGCTCAATCTTCAACGCAGGGACTCAGAACAGCGAGACAGCATTACGGCTCACGCAGTCGATACGTGCAGCATTGTCGGGGCTATGCACAGGAAAAGGCGCGTTGATCTGCATTCAGGACGCTATATACGCACCGTCAGACGTACTTAGGATCTCGAACTTCAACCGCGGTGGATTATTAGCGTTTC
>JAFTBT010000148.1 GCA_017455085.1 Synergistaceae bacterium | reverse complement strand
GGTCAGCCGCGAAAAAACTATGTCGGGAAGAATTTTGCTTTCTCCCTCAAAGCTCAACCGTCTATTCAAGGCCGAATTGTCCTCTATGGGCTGGCAGGAAGTGAGACACGACTACTTTGTGAACGAAGACCTGAATACTGCGCGTGAGATTGCCCGCATTCAGGACAAAGACGAACAGAGAAGAATAATTCTTGAGCGTGGCTTCACTCCATTACAGGACATACAACCAGATAGATTTTGTGAAGGACAGGGCAGCGGTTGAAATACAGTTAGGCAAGTACTTTTCTGTGCAGTATGATATTCACGTCAAGCACACATTCTTTTACGAACGCGGAGATATTGACGCTGGGATCGAAATCATCCCGACGCATAAAATGATGTCTATGATGTCTTCAGGGGTTGCATGGTACGAAAACGAACTAGCCAACATTGTCCGAGAAGGCCGCTCGAATCCTTCAGTGCCTGTTATCCTGATGGGAATAGAGCCATAACATAAGCATTAATCCATTCATCTCACTCTTACGCTGATATAATACTCACGAAATTTTTACCCCCATTCACACAAAGGAGCGTTAATAATTTGAAACTTGATGCTGAACAAGTCAACGAGATAGCTTTAGAGTCCCGCCTCCTACTCACTGAACAGGAACTCTCCAATGCTGTCCGCTACATCAACAACTTTCTAGACATGCTCGACTGCTTCAAAGAGTTAGACCTCAAAGACGTTGAGCCATTCAGTTTTGCCGAAGTCTTGGAATGCCCCCTCCGCGATGACAAAGTCATTCCCTTTGCGGACAACGAGGCTATCCTCCACGAGAGCGAACACGTCGACGGCTCATACTTCAAAGTACCCAGAATCATGGAGGATTAACAATCATGGAACTATACGAACTGAATCTACACGATGCTATAGCAGGCCTCAGGGACAAAAAATTTTCTGCCTCTGAGCTTTTCGGGTCATGCAAAGCCAGAATAGACTCCTGCGAACCGAAAATACATGCCTTCATCACGCGGACTGACTCAGAATTTCAGGCCGCACAGAATCCCTCGGGACTCTTGGCCGGAATCCCCACAGTCCTAAAAGATAACTTATGCACCAAAGGTATCCGCACCACCGCAGCGAGCAAGATTCTCGGAGACTGGCGGCCCCCGTACGACGCTACAGCGTGGAAGTCCCTTCATGAGGCCGGAGCTGTCCTGATGGGCAAAGTCAACATGGATGAATTCGCCATGGGCAACACCTGCGGAAACTCAGCCTTCGGCCCGACGCACAACCCCAACGACATCACCCGAGTCCCCGGCGGCTCATCCGGGGGCAGTGCTGCAGCAGTCAGTGCCGGCTACGTACCCTTCTCACTCGGCAGCGACACAGGCGGCTCAATCCGTCAGCCCGCGAGCTTCTGCGGAGTATACGGCTTCAAACCCACCTACGGCATGGTGAGTCGCTACGGCCTAATCTCTTACGGGTCATCACTCGACCAGATAGGCCCATTCGCCCGCACAGTTGAGGACCTGCAAATCATCATGTCCATAATTTCCGGACACGACATAATGGACTCCAGCAGCTTCCGAGACAGACCGCATGACTTCTCCCCAAAACCGGACTTCTCCGTGAAGGGCAAACGTATCGCCCTCGTCAAGGAGTTCCAGAATTTCACGCTGGACGCTCCGATCGCTGAGGCTATGCAGAAAACCAGAAAGATACTCGAATCCGAAGGCGCAGTCATCACCGAAGTATCTCTGCCTGTAGTCGCGAAGTATGCTGTTGCCTGCTACTATGCTCTTGCCATGAGCGAGGCACACACGAATCTTGAGCGTTACGACGGCGTTCGTCTGGGCTATACGGTCAAGGACGCACGGGGAATCAAAGAGATGTTCGAGCGCGTGAGGTCATACGGGTTCGGGAGCGAGGTCAAGGCCAGAATCATAGCGGGTACTTGCCTCACAGAGCCGTCAAGGTGCGAGGAGTACTATGTTGCTGCCACGAAGGTGCGGACTCTGATTGCGCAGGAGTTCACGAGAGCTTTCGGGGAGTGCGATTTTATCTTGCAGCCTGTTACGCCTTCACTGCCCGGAAAAATCGGAGAGCCTGAAGAGGATCCAATGAAGGGCTACGAAACAGATCTATACACCCGTCCTGTGAACTTGGCCGGACTGCCGGGGCTGTCATTCTTCACGGGGTATGCTGAGAATCTGCCTGTAGGGTTGCAGCTCATAGGCCCGCGCTGGAGCGACTCGGACATCCTCAGCACCGGAATAGTCTTGCAGCGTCATCTAGGCACACCGAAAATTGCGAACGGAGGGATATGCTAATGCCTGAACTTACATTTACGCCCGTCATCGGGATAGAGATACACATACGCCTGAAGTCTGACTCCAAACTTTTCTGCTCATGCTCTACCAATACTGACGCAGAGCCTAACACAAACATCTGCCCTGTGTGCATGGGCCTTCCCGGGAGTCTTCCGTACCTGAATCATCATGTTGTGGAGCAGGGAATGCTAGCGGGTTTTGCGCTGAACTGCGGAATCCGGCACAAGTCGCTTTTCTTCCGGAAGTCGTATTTTTACCCGGATCTGCCTAAAGGGCACCAAGTCAGCCAGTGCGATTTGCCGATTACCACATCAGGCTATATAGAGGTTCACGACGCAGAAGGCAGGCTCAAGAAAATACGAGTCCATCATCTTCACCTTGAGGAGGACGTTGGGAGCTTGCACCACAGCGCAGCGGACGGCAGGCTTGAGGGAGCAGATACCTCGTACGTGGACTACAACCGTTCGGGGACTCCGCTGGCCGAGATCGTCTCAGAACCGGATGTTGCGAGTGCTGCTGAGGCTGTCGAGTACGTTATGACCCTCAGGAGGCGCGTGATATACTCCGGAGCTTCAGACGTGGAACTCGAAAAGGGAATGATGCGCTTTGACGCGAATGTGTCCATG
>JAFTBT010000022.1 GCA_017455085.1 Synergistaceae bacterium | reverse complement strand
ATCACCGCAAGCATTATGACTCTCGTGAGCCACGCCGCAATCCACGCCACCGCACACTGCCAAATCACTACACCCAACGCCCATTTTCCTCCGAGCTCCCTCCGGATCGAAGCCACCGCAGCAACACACGGGGTATACAGCAGACTGAACACCAACAACGCCGCCGCTGACACACTCGAAAGTATCGCGCCAACGTTCTGCCCGAAAAGCACCTCCAGACTCGACACTACGGACTCTTTCGCCAAGAAGCCGCTGATCAGTGACGTGCATATCCTCCAGTCGCCAAGCCCCAACGGCGCAAATATCGGCGATATCAATCCGGACAGTGCCGCCAAAATACTCGCATCCTGATTCTCGACTAGGTGCATGTGCAGGTCAAAGCTCTGCAAGAACCATATCACCACCGTAGCAATGAATATCACAGAAAACGCCCGCTGTAGGAAGTCCTTTGCTTTCTCCCATATCAGCATCAACACGTTTCTAGCACCCGGAAGCCTGTAGTTAGGCAACTCCATCACGAAAGGTACAGCCTCGCCCTTGAACAGAGTATTCTTGTACAGCAACGCAACCAGAATCGCAGCGACTATCCCCAAAAGATACAGCCCCGTCATGATCAAGCCCTCATGCGCAGGGAAAAATGCATCCACGAAGAACGCATATATCGGCAGCTTTGCAGTACAGCTCATGAATGGAGTGAGTAGTATGGTCATTCTGCGGTCGCGCTCACTGGGCAACGTACGTGTGGACATAACAGCCGGAACAGTACACCCGAATCCAATCAGCATGGGTACTATGCTACGTCCTGAGAGTCCGATTTTCCGCAATAGCTTGTCCATGAAGAAAGCCACTCGCGCAGTGTAGCCGGTATCCTCAAGAATCGACAGGAAGAAGAACAGCGTGATGATGATCGGCAAAAACGACAACACGCTCCCGATTCCAGCAAAGACTCCGTCAATCACGAGGCCGTGAAGTACTTCGTTTACGCCCACGCTGGTCATGAAGGCATCAGCAGATTCGGTGAATGCATCTATCCAGCCCTCGAGTACCTCCTGAAAATACGCACCTATCATCTCAAACGTTAGCCAGAATATCCCAGCCATTACTGCGATGAACAACGGAATAGCTGTGTATTTGCCGGTAAGAATCTTGTCGAGCTTCTGACTGCGGAGGTGTTCCTTGCTTTCACTGGGCTTGACGACACTTTGAGCGCATACTTTCTGAATGAATGTGAATCTCATATCCGCCATAGCAGCATTACGATCGAGTCCGCGTTCACTCTCCATCTGGACGATTATGTGTTCGATAGCGTCTAGTTCGTTCTGGTCTAGCTGAAGCTGCTTCATCACTAAGTGATCGTTCTCGATGATCTTGCTTGCTGCGAATCTGAGGGGTAATCCTGCGCGTTCTGCGTGATCCTGAATCAGGTGGGAGATTGCGTGAAGTGCGCGGTGAACTGCTCCGTTGTGGTCGTTTTCGCCGCAGAAATCGTAGCGTGTGGGTTTCTCCTGATACTTCGCGATGTGGACGGCATGACGCACAAGCTCGTCTACTCCCTGATTCTTGAGGGCCGAAATCGGAATCACAGGCACACCCAAAAGCGACTCCATTCTGTTTATGTCTATGCTGCCGCCGTTTCCGCTGACCTCGTCCATCATGTTCAACGCTACCACCATAGGAATCTGCATCTCCATAAGCTGAACGGTCAGGTATAGATTGCGCTCGATGTTTGTTGCGTCAACAATATTGATGATGGCTTTGGGCTTGTCGTTGATGATGAAATTTCTGGCTACGATCTCTTCGCCGCTGTACGGGGACATTGAGTAGATTCCGGGAAGGTCAGTGATGAGGGTGTCTGCATGTCCGCGAATGGTGCCGTCTTTTCTGTCGACAGTAACGCCCGGAAAATTGCCGACTCTTTGTGTGGAGCCTGTGAGCTGGTTGAAGAGTGTAGTTTTTCCGGAGTTCTGGTTGCCTGCGAGCGCGAAAGTGAGGGTAGTTCCGTCCGGAAGGGGAGTAGATTCTCCCTTGACGTGATATTTTCCTTCCTCGCCGAGTCCGGGATGAGCTATGCTGCTGGCTTCGTGAAAGGCACTGATGAATTTTTCGGCCTGTTCGGAGTCTTGAGCGGGCTTGATGGAGATTCGTGCTGCGTCGTCGGCTCTGAGTGTGAGTTCGTAGTCGTGGATGCGGATCTCTAGGGGGTCACCCATAGGAGCGGACTTGATCATTTTGACGCGAGCGCCGGGGATTATGCCCATGTCCAACAAGTGCTGACGGAGTCCGTTTGCTGAGCCGGAAGTGCCTACGGACTCGATAACAGCACTCTTGCCTATTTCTAGTTCTCTGAGTGTCATTGAATGAATAATCTCCTGTTAGTGGAATTTTTGACAGCCCAAATTTTAGTGCAGGAGAATCGCTAAATCAATCTTGGAGCGAAAAACTAGATGACACCCCCCAGAATCAGAAATGCCTCCTCAGTAACAGAATAGTTATCTCATATCTTGTTGTCTTCGGGTTGCATGTATTATCAGCCGTCATGCTGCAAAAAATACGCCCCTGCTCAACACAGATGGCAAAGGCATATGTTCATGGACAACCAGCACTAACTTCAAGTTGTCATGCTGCAAAAAATACGCCCCCTGCTCAACACAGATGGCAAATGCGTATGTTCATGGATAACCAGCACTAACTTCATCCGTCATGCTGCAAAAATACGCCCCCTGCTCAACACAGATGGCAAATGCGTATGTTCATGGATAACCAGCACTAACTTCAAGTTGTCATGCTGCAAAAAATACGCCCCCTGCTCAACACAGAAGGCATATATTCATCAGTTCCTTATTCTCTCAAGCTCACCAAGCCCCTCTTCAGTCAGCACTCCACTAAACACTGAAACATGCTCCCTCAAAATCTCATCAGGCAGTTCCCACCATTTCAGCCTCAACAGCCGCGCTATCACCTCATCACTGAACCTATACTTGATGACTCTCGCAGGATTCCCAACTACTACCGCATACGCAGGCACATCCTTCGTTACCACGCTTCCCGCCCCGATAACTGCTCCATCACCCACAACAAGCCCCCTCAAAACACAGGCATTGCTCCCAATCCAGACATCACTGCCGATTCTCAGCGGCTCATCAAAATACCCAGCTCTGCCGTCATTCTCACACATTCCCCATTTCACCGCATAAGGGAACGGATGAGTCGTCAGTGCGTGAAAGTCATGAGCCCCCCCAATACTTATATTCCACGATATGGAGCAGAATTTTCCGATTTCCGCATACTTCACTATGGTGTTATAGCCGGTGTACGAATAATCCCCAAGCACAGACCCGAAAACCATACCCTTGCGCTCAACAGTGCAGTGCTTCCCGATTCTGGAGTCCGTGACGAATACATCATCTCCCAGCACAGAATCATCCCCCACTGATGACGAACGTACTATCACATTCCTGTACTCCTTATGCATTAATCATTCTCCATTCTCTGAAAGATAGCAGGCTTCTTTTGACTTGATCAGGTAATACATCGCCAGATTCACCGGACACGGACAGTTCCATTTTCTGCTCAAGCGGACTATATCCCCAGAAATGTAATCTACCTCAGTTTTCCGGTGCGCAAGAATATCCTGCAGCATTGATGTCTTTTTGGGATACGGGTAAGTCGTCAGGTACTCTATCAGTTCCGAAATGTCCTGCGTACTCAGATTCACACCCTCATAGCACGCAATGATCAGCAGCTCATGCATCGCCAGCCTCAGCACCTGCTCAATCTCCGGAATCTCCCCAAACTTCAGGTAGTCCGCCTCAGTCAGCGCAGATATCTGGTTAGCTCCGACATTCAGCATCCACTTGCGCCACACTCCCCGCCTCATATCAGAGTCTATATACGCCCCGAACCCTGCACACTTGAGAATCTCCCTGACCTCCTCAAGAGCAGCATCAGGCCGCAAATTCTCAGCCTCTCCGAAGTGAATATCTCCGGCTATGTTGTAAGAGACAGAGTAATTTTCTCTGTGTGCATCGATTTTCGAGATATACCCGTATAGGACTCTATTATCCGGAAAAAAATCCTGAAGTGCCGGTGTTGGTGATACGCTGTTCAGGAGCGGGATAATCACTGTGTCAGGAAAAATACGCCCCTTCATGTCGACACATGCCTGCTCAAGGTCATAATTCTTTACGCACACGAACACCACACATATTTTTTCGTGAATGTCCCTTGCGTTCGGAGGGAATATCTTTGCGCCGTTGACGGTGATTCCTGACTGAGCGAGTCTCTGTGAGCGTTTCCCTTCCGCTATGACGCTGACGGTGAGTTCCTGCCCTGAGGACATGAGCCGCTCAACTAACACGCTCCCGACACAGCCGGCACCGATTAT
>JAFTBT010000147.1 GCA_017455085.1 Synergistaceae bacterium | reverse complement strand
GATACGCCTATGTTGAAGAATCCTCCCTTCAGTGCCAGCGCAACAGCCAGGGACGCAAATATCATCGGGGTCAACGCGTCGATAAAGCTCATGAAGTCCGTGAACATGCTTTGTCTTCCTGCATACCTAGCTTTTGCCATGAGACCCGAACCCTGCAGAAGATTCATGTACGAGGCCAGAGGGTCTTTGCCCATCAGCCACAGAATCAACGCTCCGAATAACAGGCTGATTATTATTGCGAGGCAGGATAACGTGAATTTTCTCATGCTGATTTCTGCACCCCCATCATGTACAGGCCAATATCATCCGCCGTCAGTTCACTTGCAGGAGCTATCTTGTTGATGCTTCCGCTGTAAATCACCGCTATCGTGTCCGCACAGTCGAGTATCTCGTCAAGGTCAAGGGATATTAGCAGCACAGCCGCTCCCCTGTCACGTTCGGCGACTATCTGCTTGTGAATGTTCATGACTGCTCCAGCATCGAGGCCTCTCGTTGGCTGCATGAAGATGATTAACGGTGTCTGCATGTCTATTTCGCGGGCTATGATTGCTTTCTGCTGGTTGCCGCCGGACATTGAGCGCGTGATTGTCGCTCCGCCCTGACTGCTCCGGATGTCGTAACGCTCCAGTAATTTCTTGCCCTGTTCGTTGAAGGCCGACTCTCTGATTACGCCCCTGCGCGAGTACTGCGGACTGTAGTACTGCCTCAGCGGGAAGTTGTCCCTCAGCGTGAAGTCCAGCACCAACCCCACGTTATGCCTGTCCTCCGGAATATATGCCACTCCGGCGTTGATTCTGTCTCGTACGGTGGAGTGCGTGATGTCTTTGCCGTTGAGGGTGATTCTCCCTGAAGAGCAGGGGATGAGTCCCGCAATGGCATCTGCAAGCTCATTCTGCCCATTGCCTGATACTCCAGCAACAGCAAACACTTCACCCGCATGAATCTCAAAGCTAACCGACTTCACAGCGTCATAACCCGTTATGCTCTTGACGGTCATGTTCTCAACCTTCAGCACAGGGTCTCCGAATTTCGCAGGAGTCTTCTCGGTGTGGAAGGAAATATCATGCCCAACCATCAGGCGGGCCATTTCGTCAGTGGAAGTAGTCTTCACGTCAAGAATCGCAGCGAGTTTGCCGTGATTCAGAATCGCGCACCGGTCAGCTACTGCCTTAATCTCGTTGAGCTTGTGTGTGATGAGTATTATGGTTTTGCCGTAATCACGAAGGCCGTCAAGCACAAACAGGAACGTCTTTATCTCCTGAGGAGTCAAAACCGCAGTCGGCTCGTCAAATATCAGTATTTCCGCCTCACGATAAAGCATCTTCAGAATCTCGACCCTCTGCCGTGACGCTACATTGAGGTCCTCGATCACGTCCTCAGGGTTGATTTTCAGGGCGTACTTTTCGGAAAGCTCCGCAATGTCTTCATTGGCCTTCTTTATGTCCACATAAGGAAAAAGCCCGAGCAACTTCCTCTCAGGCTCCAATCCTAGAATAATATTCTCCGCAACAGTATAGTTTGAGACCAGCCGGAACTCCTGATGCACCATCCCTATACTGAGCTGTGTAGCGTAACGCGGGGAGTCTATCCGCTCACGTTTTCCGCGAATGAATATCTCCCCTTCGTCAGGCTCGTACATTCCGAACAGCATACTCACTAACGTAGATTTACCCGCACCGTTTTCACCGAGTACAGCAAAAATTTCACCCTTGTTGATGCTCAGAGAGATATCATCGTTTGCGACAATGCCGGGGAATCTCTTCGTGATATGCCGAAATTCTACGATAGGCTCGCTCATTTTGCGTCAAGCCCTGTGAAGTTATCGGGCATAGTTCCGCTTGATGATGACGCAGGCAGAATCTTTCCGGCTTTGAGTAGTGCTAATGCCGCGTCAAGTTTCGCAATAGTATCGTCTGTGAGCTGATGACGGCCCGGAGTCTTCACGTAGCTGATGGAATCTTCAACTGCTCCGAGATGGTAATTGCCGCCCTTGAAGTTCCCTGCTGCCACGTTGCGGAGGACTCTTGCGTCGTTTTTGCCCATGACCTTGAGCGCGCTGGTGAGGATGATGTTTGCGTCGCCGTTTTTGCCGTCGTTCCACTGGTCAGAGTCGCAGCCAATCACGTACACGCCTTTGGACTCTTTTGCTGCCGTGAACACTCCCATACCTGCGCCGCCTGCTGCTACGAAAATCACGTCACACCCCTCACGAATCAGTGCCTGCCCTACGATTTTGCCGTTAGCCTGATCGATGAATGACCCGATATAGTTCCCGCCTACAGCTTTGCCTGTTACGTCAGTCCCGGAATACGAAGGCAGCTCGATAATTTCTGCTCCTGTCCCGTAGTGTTTGTTGGCATAGTTCACTCCGGACATGAAGCCGTACTGGTAATTTACGTTCGTGGGGAAAGCTATACCGTTGACGACTGCGACTTTTTTGGTCTTGGTGGTGAGTGCCGCAGCAAGCCCGGCCAAGAATCCGCCCTCTTCCTCCTTGAACATCATAGCGTAGATATTCTCAATAGCTACACTATTTCCTGAAGAGTCCGCAGGCCAAGTGTCGACCAGCACGAATTTCACATCAGGGTTGTCGTCCGCGAGTTCAGCTATTCCGGAGAACTGGAAGCCCACGCACACGATTGCGTCATAGTCCGCTACGATGCCCTCGATGGTCTTCACGCACGAGGCAGGGTCTCCGGTTTTGTCCTGAATTGTCGTGAATGACGAGTCCGGATTGGTCTTGACGAACTCAAGCAAGCCGTTGTAGTTGTCCTCGTTGAAGCCGCCGTCGTGGACATCATTGGGGGAAGTTACGATAGCTGCCTTGATGGGATCGGCAAAACATGTTCCGGAGAACACTGACACCAATAATGCGATAACAGCTAGTACAGAAATAAAACGCTGCTTCATAAATCGACACCTCACTATAAAAATTTGGAATGGGGTTATTATAGCAAGCCGCCGTGAAAATGCTTGATTCTTTATGCTTGAGGCTGTGAAAGACTTGACATTTTCGGTGAGAGTACTCCGATGTGTGTGTGCTTGACAAAAAATTATGCTGCACGTAAAATTCCCCGTTTAGAATCAAATTTCAGACAATGGAGGTTTTCACTCATGGCCAAACATATGATGTATGGTATTGAAGACAGGCCGCCGCTTCTCATAATGCTTCTTTCCGGAGCTCAGCACGTACTCACACTTTTCGGGTCAACTACTCTAGTTCCCTTGATATTCGGCCCCGCTATGGGAATGGACGCACTGCAAATAGCCTCGTTGATTTCCTGCGTGTATTTCGGAATGGGAGTAGCTACACTCATCCAGACAAGCAAAAAGCTCGGTTCAGGACTTCCAATAGTTCAGGGATCGAGTTTTTCGTTTATCCCCTCAGTGATGACGATCATAGCCCTGTACAAAGCAGCAGGCCCCGAAGCCATCATGCAGCATCTCGGCGGAGGACTCATAGCTGGCGGATTGATACTCTCATTCATCGGGTACAGCAGAATAGCCGGAATCATCCGGAAGGTCATAACTCCGGTAGTCATAGGCCCTGTGATTATGGCGATAGGTTTCTCGCTGGCAGGTACAGCAGTTCAGGCCAACGCAGCAAATTACTGGCCGGCATCTCTGGGAGTTGTGGTGTTGATATTCCTGTTCAGCCTCGTGCTTAAGAACAAGTACATCAACATTTTCGCGATACTGCTCGCAATCGTAGTAGTGTATCTAGTGTGTCTTGGCCTGTCTTTTAACGGGACATTTACGCCTTCACATCCTGCATACATCAATCTGGCAAAAGTACAGGAGGCCTCATGGATTCGCGACATCAAGAGTGTAGTTATCCCTTGGGGAGTCCCGAAGTTCAGCCTGATGGCATTTGCGGCGTTATTGGCAGGATTTTTCGCGACAATGATCGAGTCTATCGGCGACTATCATTCTGTATCGTATGCTTCCGGAGTGAGCGACCCTGACTCCGAGACCATAAGCAGGGGTATCGGCGCGGAAGGGCTGTGCTGTGCATTGTCGGGTATATTCGGCTCGGTGGGGACGACTTCGTACACGGAGAACATAGGCCTGATAGGATTAACACGTGTTGCTTCAAGGGCAGTAGTCCGGACTGGAGCGGTGATCTTGATCCTGATGAGCTTTGTGGGAAAGTTGAGTGCATTAATTGCTACGATGCCGTCGCCCATAATCGGAGGAGCATATATAGCACTGTTCGGGACTATTGGAGCGATGGGAATACAGGTGCTTATGCGTGCGGACATGTCGAGCCAGAGAAATATTCTGATTGTGGGGTTTGCGTTCTTGATGGCGATGGGGCTTCCTGGCTGGGTGGAGCAGAATCAGCTTGTGTTCATGAACCCGGAGAGCAGTCAAGTGTGGCAGACACTCGGCGGGATGGTGTGGGCAGTGCTGAAGACTCCGATGGCGGTTGCGGGAGTGTGTGCGGCGGTGTGTGACTCGCTGATACCCGGCACGGACGAAGAGCGCGGCATAAACGTTCAGCCTGAGTAGCATAGCTATAGATTTTTGTTGCTCACTACAACGGAGGCATCATAGCCCAAAATTGTGTTGATCACTGCAACGGCAACATCATAGCCCAACAAACATCAAGAAACCTCCTGTCATTATGGCAGGGGGATTTTTTTTCATGCTGTAGAATATGCAAAACTATGCAGGAGGATTTTTTTCACCATGAGCAATACGAATCTTGAACGTTTAAGCAAATTCATATCACTAATACTCCGACACAAACCGGCCGTCATCGGAATCACACTGGATTCTCACGGCTGGGCAGACGTTGACGAACTCATCGCAGGCCTCAGCAAAAAATACCCCATCGACAGGGAAATACTCTCCCAAATCGTCGCGAACGACAAAAAGGGCAGATACTCCTTCAGTGAGGACGGGAAATATATCCGCGCAAATCAAGGCCACAGCATCAACGTAGACGTAGAACTCCAGCAACAAACCCCTCCGGAGATTCTCTATCACGGCACCGGCGAAAAATCAGTACCATCAATCGAGGCGGAAGGCCTCACACCGCAAGGCAGGATCTACGTTCACTTGTCGCTGACTCCTGAAGATGCACGCAAAGTCGGACAGCGGCACGGCAGACCCGCAGTATACTCCGTGAAATCCGGAGAGATGGCCAGAGCTGGCTATACTTTCTATATCTCCGCAAATGGGGTGTGGCTCACAAAAAGTGTACCTGTTGACTTTCTGGAGAGAGTGTAGATGCTAAACACTGTGCTAGAATCTACGTATCCCAAGAAATTTTTACGAGGTGAAAATTCACAATGAAGACTGCTGCGATTTTCCTGATTAATGGATTCGAGGAAACAGAAGCACTCACGACTGTAGACATTCTCCGGCGCGGAGGAGTGGTGGTTACGACAGTATCGCTCATGTCCGGCCAAGAAGTCATCAGCAAGAACAAAATACCCGTCAAAGCTGATGCTATGTTCGACGCGGTGAAGGGCGAAAAATTCGACATGCTCATACTTCCGGGCGGGACACTTACCATCAAAGACCACGACGGCCTGCAGGAACTCATCAAGAAGTACCACGCTGAAGGCAAACTGATCGGGGCGATATGCGCTGCACCTGCTGCACTTGGCCGGGCGGGAGTGTTGGCGGGGAAGACTGCGGTGTGTTACCCGGGACTGGAGTCTCACTTGGCAGGAGCAAGAATCGGGACTCATATCGTGGAGACGGACGGCAATATCACGACTGCTAAAGGTCCGGCAGTGACTCCGTTTTTTGCACTGAAGCTGCTTGAGATTCTTGAGGGCAAAGCTATGGCCGATGAAGTCGCTGAAGGATTCTTGATCCCGATGGTGTACAAAGGCTAGTGATTACGCTGGAGGATTCTCGCCCCAGATAATGTACAGATGTTGATGAAGGCTTGTACTTTCCCTTGCTGGAAATGGCAGGGGGAATTTTTTGTACTATAATCTTAACCCTTGACAATTTCCCCATAAAAAGGAGTTTGACCTCACAACAATGCAATTCGTAGTTTACCCATACACATACACTCTGCAGCACAGCTCTGGTGTTCATAATGCTTACTTGCAGATGACTTTCTCAACACTTCATGCGCTCATTGACATAATACTATACATGTCGTGTTTATACTTGCTCGTAGGTACTCTGCCGCTTCAAGCCCTGTTTTTCTTGACCGGTGCAATGATCGTATGCATGTTGTTCCTGCAGCTCTACAGTTTCAGAAATATTATCATCCTTGAGGAAACTGCTTCCGTCATGAGAGCCGGAGCAATGATGTTCGTGTTAAGCTGCCTGTATCTCTACGCTGGAGGCTACAGCCCTTCGTATCTTCTGCGTGTATTCTTCGCGGTAGTAATATTCCTGCCCATCACGCTCGCAGAAAGGCATTTTCTCAGAGTCTTCATGTTCAAGTTCAACCTGCTGGTGAAATCTGTTCTTGTTCTAGGAGCAGGCAGACCCGGAGAAAACTTCGTGCAAAATATTTCGTCCCCTTTCCGTATGAGGAGAGTTATAGGCTTTCTTGACGATGACCCCCAGAAACAGGGTACACAGATATCCGGAGTTCCGGTGCTTGGGACTACTAAGGACTTGAGCCGCATACAGAACGAGCTGCACGCTGACGAGATAGTCATAGCTGATGATGCTATCCCGAAGAAATTTGCGAACAACATGCGCGCTGATGTGTATATACTGAACCGCCCGGGTGAAGAGATCTCTCAGGAGTTGAAGAGTCCGGCGGGTCTCGCTATGAAGGCATTGATTGACTATTTGGGAGCATTTATAGCACTGGTGATATTCTCTCCGGTGATGCTCTGGGCTGCATACAGAATCAAGAAGGAAGACGGAGGCAAGATATTCTTTTACCACAAAAGAATCGGGAGGAATCTCGTGCCGTTCGGGGTGTGCAAGTTCAGGACTATGCGCCCGGATGCTGCTGAGGTGCTTGCGGAGCTCCTGAAGAATGACGAAAAACTACGCGCTGAGTTTGCTCAGGACTTCAAGCTCAAAGATGACCCCAGAGTCACGAAAATCGGCCATATTCTGCGGGATACGAGCATTGATGAATTACCTCAGCTCTTCAACGTACTTCGGGGAGAAATGAGTCTTGTAGGCCCCCGCCCAATAGTTCACGAGGAAGTCAGGGACTATTACGGCTACGAGATATCAAGGCATGTATTCACAGCGAAGCCGGGCATGACTGGAATATGGCAGGTCAGCGGAAGAAGTGACGTGAAAGAATACGATACGCGCATAAATTACGACCTGAACTACATTAACCACTGGTCTGTGTGGTTGGATCTCGCGATAATCCTGAAGACTCCTACAGCAGTCCTCCTGCAAAAAGGTGCGTACTAGTCCATGCAACAAATACCCCCCAAAAACTTCATGGGGGGCTTTCTTCTGCAAGCTATACTCTTCCTACAAGCTATACTCTCGCGCACGGGCTAACATCTTTTCACGGTCAAGCGGCTTCACGTTCCTCACAATCCACTTCCGCATATCAGTTCCCTCTTTTGTGTCCTGAGACGCTGAGAGAAATTCCAGCTCTACTCCTAAGCCTTCAGCCACGTCATGCGCAATCACAGGCCACACCTTCCCGATGTCACCAACAACAGGAATACTCCCCTCATGTCGGGCAAATGCGCTCATCTCCATACGGAAGGGGATTTTTGCGGCCTTAGTCTTTGGCAGTCCCTTGTCGATAGCTTCCTGCACTGTCTTGTTGAGTTCGACAGCCTTGCGCAGATTCTCGTCAAGGTCTATGCGAATCAGAGTCTTATCCCGCAGGTTATACGTGTTCTGTCCGGACCACCAAGCCCATATCCCGTGACCTGTGTAGCACTCAAAAGGCCCGTCGTGAATCTCCTGAGTGAGTGCCACAGCAGACTCGATAATCACATCACATGACGCGAGCATACGTGAGATTCTCATTGAGCGTTCAGACACCGGAATAGAGTCCCCGATGGACATACCTACAGCACCACCCCCAACAAGCTGTGGTATCGTTACCAGCACAGGCACTCCCTTTTTCGCAGCAGCTCCGAGCATTGTGCGCTCATCACAGCCCCAGCCCGCAACCGTCTCGAACGGAAGCCCGTACATTCTTGCGAGGCCAAGTACTTCGTGAGCGAGTCTCTCGGTCCTGAGTCCCATAGGGTAGGCCATATTTCCGGCGGCCTTGATGATCTCGTTGACGTGTGGGAGAGATTCCCCGTGTGCTAGTAATTCGTCGTCTAGGGGCATTTCGCGTTTGAGGGCAGCTAGTTCGTCAGCGGTCATGCACGTGAACTCGAACACGTCCCCGCGCGGCATTTTGGCCTTGTCCATTCCGAGAGCGTCAGAATCTACACGATAGACCCTGTCGAGAGAGCCGGCCATTTCGTGAGCGATGACTGCCGAACTTGTGGAGACTGCATCAACCAGACCCGCACGGATGAGTTCCGCAATCAGTGTAGTAACTCCCTCGTGTATATTGGGGCCTGAACCGGTGACGACCATGACGCGGCCGTTGTGTTTCTTGGTGTCTATTATGCGCTGAACGGCAGACCTGAGTCCTTCTTGAGAGCGTTCATCCAGTGAAGCCCTGAAGTTGTCCAGCTGAGAAATTCCGAATAGCATAAACATTCCTCCTTGTAGTGAAGATATTATCACTGTGCCCTGAATCTTATCCGCGAAGATTTGGGACATTTCGGCATAAGTGAGTCATCTTCCGCGATGATGTCTATGTCGTATTTTGCCCTCATCCCGTAAACGTCAACGAGTGCGTCCAGAACTGAACCCTTAAGGGCGCGAATGTCAGAGTATTTCTTGGGGAGAATCATAATCCTGTAGGAATTTCTGCCTGTCTGCTCAAGCCTGAAGTCCTGAACTTCCGGGACATGCATGACTCTCTGCGTAAGAGTCCCTTCGGTTACTTCTTTGCCTGTTGGTGTGAAAGTTATGCTCATGATTTTTTGCCTCTCATTGTGATAAACGCTGTGATGTAACACATTTTGCAATAGTGCCTCACAGGTTTTAGGTGTTGTGATGAACACTGTGATGTGTCGTCTTTTGCTGTAAAGCCTCATGATTTTTTGCTGCCTCGTCTGTACACAAACCAGTATACGCACCCTACAAAGCCCGCTCCTCCGAGAATGTTGCCCAAAGTTACGGGGAGCAAGTTTTTCGTGAACATACTGCACCAGTTCAGAGAGTCTATAGCTGACTGCGAGACCCCAAGCTCCAGAGCTTTAGTGACGTATGACGCGCTGCACTTGGCCAAGATTCCGGCAGGTATGTAGTACATGTTCGCGATGCTGTGCTCAAAGCCCGAAGCCACAAACAGCCATATCGGGAAGAACACACACACCGCTTTGCTGATGCCGTCCCTTGCGCCGAATGATGCCCAGACTGCCAGACACACGAGCCAGTTGCACAGAACCCCAAGCACGAATGCCTGTGTGAACGTGAGTGAGGTTTTTGTTGCTGCGGCCTTGAGGGTGACTCCGCCTAAGAGTCCGCCGGTGTAGCCCAGCTGTCCGGACCACGAGATCAGGAACGCGACAAGAATGCTGCCTGTGAGATTCCCGAGATAGACCACGAGCCACGAACGTAATAGCTGAAGTGGAGAAATTTGTTTTTCTGCCAGAGCCATAATCATGAGGGAGTTTCCGGTGAAGAGTTCTGCGCCTGCCATGAGGACGAGCATTAAGCCTGCGGGGAAGATTAGGCCTCCGATGAATTTTGCTGTGGCGATGTCGGATATGGTGTGTGTGGCGATGTTTGAGGCCTGAGCTCCGAAAGCTATGAATGCTCCAGCGAGAATGCCCAGTATGAACTGATTGATGACAGAGATGTTTGCTTTACGGACTCCGATGGTGATGGTGAAGTCTGCGATTTCTGGCGGTGATAGAAACATGGTGATTCCTCCTTTGTGAGTATGAGGGGAATATATCACAAGTTATGCTAATATTTTTACGGAGGTGCAGAGAATGACAAAGCATATAGAGAAGGCAGAGATAAAGTTACGGCTTGGAGATATGCTCTTCACTTGGGATGACGAGAAAGAGAAAATCAATATCCGCAAACATGGTATCGATTTTACTGTGCAGCAGCAGTTTTCCTTGATGACTATGTTACCTATGACTTCAATACTGTTGATAAAATTACAGGTGAAGAACGTTGAAGCGTTACAGTATGGTTTGCAGGAAAAGTAATGTTTGTTGTTTATGTTGAACACTTGACGATAAATTCAGCCAGAGAAGCCACTCGAAAGGAGAAAATACGTTATGCAAATGAGTCTTAAGGATGTACTCGCTCTTGCTAAGACACCTAAACAGCGCGAAGAAATGAAGCAGAGAATAATTGCTATGATGTTCAGAGACAAAGATGATGACGAGATAGATTTTTCGGACATACCGGAAGTTACAGACTTCTCACGTTTCCGGCCGCTTAAACCCCACCTCGATGCCATGCGCGAACACAACCGCAGAATACGCGAACAACAAGAACACCTTCAATCACAAAAAACAGAATAATCCCCCCTGATTTTTCGTCAGGAGGGACGCAATTTTTCTTCACCAGTCAGACCACTAACCGCCTCTACATCTTACCCCTGCACTTTCGCATGCGCATTCTTGATTATCCTCATAAAGCCTTCCGGCGTACGAGTAACCTTCTGCACATACTTATGCGCCGCGTTCCCGTTCAGGATAAACGTACTGAGATTACCATTAGGGTCTTTGACGACATGCCACTTCCCAAGCCGCCGCCTAGAGTCCGAACTTCCATCTCTGGCCAAAAGCTCATCTACTATCAGCTTCCAAAATTCGCCAGGCACTTTTGATCCACACGATAATACAAGTGCAGTACTGTTCTTGTCCTGATTCCTGAACAGCGTGTACCCAATACTGCCGAATTTCGTGTTCAGCACTCCAAGCATCGCATCACGTGCATGTATCGTCGAGCTCACATCTATCAGCACTACAGGATACTCCTTGCCGCCGTATGCCACATTATGCCCCGCATACAGTATCGAGACCTGCCCTATAGGTGTCGGCTCATTCACCACATCACAATCCGGATACTTCGCCAATACTCCCTCAATAGCCCGCATGCACTCCAGACGCGTCAAGTTCTGCTGTATCTTCGTGTCCCAGAAAGAAAACATGATGATATTCGCCAGTTTTTCACCCCAGTATCTTTTGCACAGTGAAGCTATATACGGCATCATCATAACCTGAAACAGCGTGTTGCCTTTCGAGTCCGTCAGAGCTGTACGACTCCCGTCAGGATTTTTCGCCGTCAACTGCATGTTCTTGTCCGATTTCCGGCGGCCAGCAAATGCTTTAGTGCAAAAATCCAACTGTTTTTCGTATTCATGAGCAAAGTTCGGATTATCCCTGTAGGCAGAATGATCCCGGTAAAACTCCAGCGACTCGGTCACGTCTTCCCTTGCGTGTTCGTTCCAGTATTTCCATGATGCATAGTTCAGGCCGTCAGCCTCGCCCAAAAGCAGAGCTGTTATACATGCATAAATACATGCCTCTTTCCACGCGGAGTCCATCCGGTCATTCTTGGCCTTACCGTCCGCGTCAAAACCAGAAAACACATCCGCACCATGCACTCGCTTGATGTAGTTCCCGATATTCTGGTCATGAGCTCCTCCGTTAGCATCTATGTGGTTCACTTCGCGAATCAGGTGGAACAGCGCAGGAGACATTCTCCCTTCAAGATACTTGCTGCACACCATCTGCGTCACTGACTCATCTTTTGCCTTCTGTTCATCGCTGGTGTGTTCGTCAAGCAGAATCGCCGCCCTTGCTCCGCCGTTATGTGTGCCCCCAAAACCCAGCAGTATAGCTTCAGGCCAAGATGATCTTGCTCGTGCGTCATTGTTGTGGCTGGATAAATACGCATCATCCATCGGAATGAGTTTCTTGTTCACCGGAAGAACTGCCCGCAGAATCAGTGCAGCCATGTACTCGTCAATATGAGGGTCAGCGTGAGTCAGTATGCGCTTGATTCTGGGATCATCAATCCGCTTCATGGTCATGCCTGACTTCGTGATGTGCTGTCTCATGATCTCCGCACACGTCAGAGTTATCGCAGGTATTATCCCGCCCGTCTTCTTGAGATTCTTACTGATGTCTATCATTCTTCAGGCAGCCTCCTCACTACAAATACAGTCCTGTCGTCATGCCCAACAAATTCACGCCGCTTCCCGAACGGTCTCGATACCCTCATCCGGAACTCGTTGGCAAAATTCATCGACGGAGAAATTCCACGCTCATACTTCCGGCCTTCCGCAAGGTTCAGAAAACTCAACAGCTCGCAGTCTTCCCGGTCCAGTAAATCAATCATCCCGTCAGAACCTATAACTGCATTCTGGAGGCTTTTAGTTTCCCCTTGAGCGTATATCGTGAAACAATGTCCCTTCCTGTAGTTCCTAGCCTTGATAAACTCAGTGCTGTAGTACTTGCCGGAAAACTCATCAAGATTCTCAATCACGCCGTTGAAGCCGCATATACCGTCACCATAGTGAAAGATAGTCCAGTAAGCCGGAGTAATCACTATCCCCACGATAGAAGCAGATAACATGTTGAAGGCGTAATATTCCTTGTCTTGTGCTGTCCAGTCGTGAGGCAGAAAGGCCTTCAGGATAGTCCGCAGGTATGAAGTCAAATACTTGTCGGCCTTCAGCAGAAGTTCATCAGGAGATTTTGCACTGCCTATATTCGTGCGTATACCGTTCAGGAGAATCACCGAAGCAGCCTGCGCTCCGATCTCGTTGAACGATGATGTATTGTAGTCCGCCCCAGTCTCTCCAGCACAGCCGTCGGACACTATTGCAGCTATGTACTCCCTGCCTACAGCCGCAGCAAGCGCATCCTGACAGTTATCCCCAAACGACTTATTCTGTCCGGGCTGAAGCAAACCTCCAGCGTTGAATGGCAGAATAGTATCCTCATAATACAGAGCCGTATATCTCTGTGAAAATATGCTCATCACATCACCCCCGCAAGTAATTCCGAATAGTCATAGCCTATCCGGTTGACAAAGTTCCTGAATACCCTCGAGTCTCCCTTTCTGTCGTCATAGCGAATCTTCACACGCTTCTTTTTGTGTTCGGTAGGAGCTGGAGGAGTATAGGCAGGCTCTTTCTCCTCGTTTGGGTCATACCCGATGAATATACCCTGATAGTCCGCATAATCTGGATGTCGAGGATCACTCACTGGCAGCTTCGCAGTGATGTACTCCCGCTTGTCGTTCACGAACACGTCCACAAAATGCGCGTATATCTCCGGAAATTTCGCCTTGATCTCCATGAGTCTGTGCTCATGTTCCGAGTTGTCCAGCAGCTCAATTCCTGAAGCCGGAGCAAGATTCTTGTCGTACAGGAACCTCAACAGGAACAACTTGGCCTTAGTATTTTCTTCTGTACCTTTGTTGCCTCTGCCCCTGAAAAATGCAGGATGGTACCCAGTAAGCAGCCTGTAGGCTATCACCGCAAGAGCAAATATATCGCTGTTCTCAGAATACTCGTAAGCTCCCGAACTCTCTCCAGAGCCGTCAAGCCTTTTTCTGGTGATGAGCGGATCAAGCATCTCAGGGGTATACGCGTCGCACGTGTAATCGTCAACCTGAGCCGAGTCTATGTCCACGAATAACGGTTTCTTGCTGTCAGTGTTGTAGAGAATATTTCTGTCGTTGAGGTCGCCGATTATTATCTTTGACCTGTGCATGCTGTAAACAGCGTACGTCATGTAGTAAAACAACTCTACTGCTTCGTCCTCAGTCATAACTGCTCCGCTCTCGAAGTCGGTGATTTGCCCGTCCTCATATTGGAAGCCCTCAAGTTTCGGGTAACGGCCAAGATCACGCATCGAGAAGCCAGCATAGTCATTCGTCTCTGCGTAAACAGCATTATGCTGGGGGAACGCAAACTGCTCTGCACCGAACTCTTCAGGCTTGTAGAACCCGGCTGCAAACGATTCGTATTTGTCCGCGAGTATCATGCCTTTACCCTGACGGACGGCCATATTCTGGAGGTTGTCGGCGTAGATTTTCACGAGCGGATGATTCTGAACCGGGACGGCCAAGCACTCATTAGGGAGTTCGTAGATTGAGCCCTCACTTCCGAGATCGATAGGGTTAGCACCGTCTGTGTCGAAGGCCTTATTCTCCGCAGTCAGTGTGTCAACTATTACTTTCACGTTTGCTCACCTCACATTAACGTATCAGGCTGGATGCCTCAAGGAATGCGCGCCTGAAGTCCTGTGCGCTGCTGCTTATCGACACGGATTTCTCAAAGCCAGTAGTCTGCCGAATCTCCTCGAGCATGTCTGCGGTGAATCTATCATCCAGCAATCCGATCACTACGGAGACCTTCAGAAATTCCTCCTGCCTGAGCTGCGTGATGATCCCCCGTAAAGCTGAGGTGTCTCGTGTGCTCATGTTGTCCTCGCCGTCGGAAATCAGGGCGATATTCAGCCGGGGAACGACTCCCTGATTTGCGGTTAGGTTCAGAATCTGAAGCATAGTGTCCAGAGCCTCATACAGGCAGTCATACAGCGCAGTGGTCCCTGTTGGGTAAAAATTTCCTGCTGGTGGCTGGCCTTCGACTAGCGGGATGATTCCGTCCTTGCCCTTTACGGGGTGGAGCTTCACGATTTCCTGAATGATTTCGTAGCTGTCGTTGAACAGGGCCGTCGTGATGAAGTGTGCGCCGGTTTTGGCGCTTGCGCTTTTGCGGAGGTTGTCGATGCTGGCCTCGTATGCGTCAATGACTTTCTGGGTGTACCTGCCCATAGAGCCGGACCTGTCAATCAGAAAGAATGTGTAGCTGGGGTCTTTCCTGAGTTGTGACGCGCCCAAGCTGATTTTGCTGGATGCTCCCTGAACGGTGCTCTTGCGTTTTTCCTGATAAAACCTGTCTGTGTTTAAGTTATTTACGTCTGGCATGATAAATTCTCCTTCTTGTGTTTGCCTGCTACCTGATTAAGTCGTCATATATGCTTATCCATGTACCCCGAAAATATCTCGCAAAATCTTCTGAGTTCCTATCGACGGATATTGCGTGCCTGAAGGCTATGTCCTGTCTCAGTGTTTTGAGATCATCCGCAGTAAAATCATCATCAAGAATCCCGACCACTAGAGACACCATCAAAAATTCCTCGAGACTAAGTCGTTCAATCACCTCCTTAAGTGCTTCACGCTCCCTAACGCTGCAGTTGTCCTTGCCGTTAGTGAACAGTACTATATTCAGCCGGGGAATGAATCCCTGATCTGCGGTCAGATTCACGACCTGAAGCATACTCTCCAGAACTTCATACAGGCAGTCATACAGTGCTGTGCGGCCTTTCGGGTAAAAATTCCCTTCTGGAGGCAGTCCTTCGACGAGCGGGATGAGTTTGTCCCTGCCTTTTACGGGGTTGAGCTTCTCAAATTCCTGTATCACCGCTAAATCTTCAGCGAATAGTGCCGTTGTGATGAAGTGACAGCCCATTTTGGTGCTAGGCCTTCTGCGGAGGTTGTCGATGCTGGCCTCGTATGCGTCAATGACTTTCTGGGTATGCTTGACCATAGAGCCGGAGTTGTCGATCAGGAAGAATGTGCAATCCGGATCGTGCCTGAGACTGGATAAGTCAAACATAGTGTTTATTGAGCCGCCGAAAAGCTGTGTACGGTTTTTCTCCTGATAGAATCTCTCTGTGTTCAGCAAAAATATTCATCTCCTTTCCGCGTGGTGAGTGTCCTGCGGCAGAATTTCAGCCTGTATCTGTGTGTCGTGCGTTAGTAGTGCGTGTCCGGGTGTACGAAACACTTTCGGGCGTGTTGATGCTGTGTGTTATGCCCCAGTTAGTAGTAGAAATTCAGCCTGTACCTGCGAGGAAAATACTGCACTTTCTCAATATATCCCTCAGTCTCCAGCTCCCGCAGCAAACCTTTCACACGCCGCTTATCCACTCCAAGACTATATGCTCGACTCACTACTTCCCTCCGAGATACATACTCCCTCCCGAATAAAATACTGAATACCTTTTCACGATCCTCCTTCCCTTTCTGTGAGCTTATACCCAGAAAATCATACTGCTCTGCCTCGCATAGATCCCTGTACCCCCGAAAATACTCATCAGGCCGGCTCATCAGTATCATGCTGCAGTCATCTCTGGTCTTCTTCCTCACTTCTGACATAAACAGCTCCTCAATATCCGCACTGCTATCTTCTGCACTGTACATCACACTCCTGCGCTTGATCTCGTCCAACAGCTCCACAAACTTCCCGCTCTTCCTGCCGTAAAAACTTCCGTCTGCTCCGTCAGACATCAATATCACCGCAGAAATTCCCGCAGTCTTTCCCTTGTAGAGCCTCATCCGCTGGAATACATCGCTCGAAGTCAAAAATACCGTCTCGTTCACAAATTCCCCGTTGTCAGGAAGTGAAGCCGCAAAATATTTCCCATCCCTGCAGCATGCTATCAAGCCATCACCTACATGCACCAGCAGCAATTTCTCTTCATCTGCCGCCGCCGCAAGCAAAGTACTTCCCAAGTCTCGGACACTGCAAACTTTTTCCCGCGCCAGTGCCTCAAGTTCAGACACCACACGGCCAAGTACCGTCCTCCTCACTTCGTCAGAGTCCTCAGCTTCCACAAACTGCACGAACTTCACGCACAACTCCTCACACACCGCTCTCACTGCCGACTCCGCTCCGTAATGCGACATCTTTGCCGAACCTGCTCCGTCCGCAAGTGCTATCGCTGTTACTCCGGCCCTCGTCAGCGTGAAAATCTTATCCTGACACGGCACACATTCCTCCTCGTGACGGAGTCCCTGCACCGCCGCTCCCGAAATACTCCACTTCACAGAATCTCACCCCAGTCTTCAGTGCTGCCGAGATTCACCCTGTCTCCGGGCATTGAGGCCGCCACTCTCGAAATGCTCTCACTGAACCACCGGAACATCTCCGTAAAATTCAGCCCCAACAACCCGATCGGCCTGCGTCTCCGAGAAAACAGCCTCAGTGTGTCAACATCAGCATCATCTCCCACAGCTACAGGAAACACCAACAGTTCGCCGCGTGACTCCATCCCGATAACTTTATGTACTGCCCGCTGCAAATACAAAGGATTCCCGTTAGGCATTCCGTCAGTCATCAGAATCAGCCAGGGAGTATAATTTCCGCACCCGATCTCCTGATATGCATTGAGCCTGTTCACAATCATGTCCGCAGCCAAATCTACAGCTCCTCCCATTGGGGTCATTCCTCCGGCATAAAGTTCCGGCGCATCAGACGAATACACATCTCCAAAATCCCGGACGCATTTCACTCCGCCGTCTCCAAACGTGATTATTGCTATCTCTACTATTGCACTTGCTGCTTCATCACGCCTGACTGCCTCGTAAAATACTCTCAGCCCTTCGTTCAGTGCATATATTGCCCTCCGCTGCGATAAACATGTACACTCCGACACAAAAAGACTGTATATATTTATCTCGTTCACCGCGAGTCGCAACTTCGCAGCAGTCTTATCGTCGCCGACAGACCTCTGACACTTTCATGCCAGCGCAGACTATTTCTTCACCCGTCAATCACGGGGCAACATTTTTCTTCCGCCATAGGCTTGCGGTTTTACTCTCCCTCAAGGAGATAGTCGTTGAAGGTCTCCCATGCTCGTGTGAGTTTAGGGGTTTCCCTGCTAAAGACCCATTGCTTCGGCGTTTAGGTCAGGCCTTCCTGATTTTTGTTTCACCGTGCGCCATCCATGCTGTTTTTTCTGCTTTCGCACCGTTCAGCTTGCCGTTTCCAGTTACTGTTTAGGTCACATGGCTCTTAGGGATTCAAAGCACTTAACGTTGAGTTTGCACCGATCACTCGATACAAAGGGTCTTCTGTTTCGTTACCCAGCCATTGAGCCGCTGATGTCCAGACACATCACTATCGCCAGCTTGGCCGCACACTCAGAAATATTCGTATGTGTCTCCAGCATAGGCATCACCTCTGATTTTTGCGGGCTTTGATCTCACGACACTTCGGGCAGCGTTTTGGGAGTTCAAACCCCTTCGATTCGTAATACTCACGTTCCCCGTTGGTGATGTCGAACTCTCTTCCGCAGTCAATGCACTCAAGCGAGTCGTATATCTCCGTGCGAGTTTTCTCGTGGCAGGCTCTGCATATGTCCGTATCATCGTAGAACAGCTTCTCCGGTTTTGTCTTATGGCATACGGAACATGTCCGGTACTTGAGGTCCTTGCTCATCTTCTCGCGCGTCGGGAAAACTTCCGCACTCATGGGATCATTCGCTGCCATCTCAGGAAGTGCAGTGTTGTACGCATACATCATTTCGAGCCATTTGCTCACAGGGAAACGCGTAGATTCTTCGTTGTTCCTGCCGTCATTCCTGAACGTGTCGAGAAATGCATCCTTCAGGTCAAACGTCAAGTGACTCCAGATATACCGCCAAAGTCCTGCAGGCTGTATCGTTGTCCCTTCCGGCACTGTCCTTTTTCCTGCTCCATAGGGGAAAATTCCCGCCCTTATGTCCGCAGCTGACTGGGTACTGCCTCGATGTGCATACGGCTGTTTTCCGTTCATCAGGATCATGAACAGCAGCGTCGCCACAGCAAAATTCTCGTTGCCAATCGTACGCATGACCTTACCCAAATCCTTCCCCTGAAGCTCCGGCGCAATATAGTCCTCCGTACCTACACGGCAGGGGTAATTCCCGAACTGGTAGCTGTCCGTGTCTATAAAGTACACCTCATCAGGCGAGACGAACATAATATTATTCGGGTTGATGTCGCCCATAAGCACACCATGATTGTGCAAGTACTGAATGCGCTTCAGGATGGATATACCCAGCTCAACGATATCTTTCTTCTTCCAGCCGGGAAAATTCTTCTCGAACTCACTCTGCGGGATGAACAACGACCCTAAAGTCCTGCCCTTTGCACGCTCCATAACAAAGCCCGTAAACTCTCCGCGTCCGGTGTTCAGGACATTCAGCGGGAAACGTATACCGTTGTAGTTCAGCCTGTTCTTCACCATGAGCTTGGTCTTTGCGCGGGTTATTGTCGTGCAGTGCTTGTTGTTGTAGATTTTCGCGACCCATCCTGGAAGGCCAACGATCTCGTACACAGTGCCTTCTCCGCCCGGTTCTCCGACTATGCTGCCGAGTATGTACTCCTTTCCTGTATCTGTGTACACCCGGCTTCCTGTCGCAGGGACTTCCGAACGCACAATTGCCTCGTCCTTCAGCTCCGGCTTAGACTCTTCTTCGTTGAGTATTCCGCTGTTGCTGAGGGTAACGGCACAGTTTCCGGAACTGATCTCCACGCTGCTGACGAACCCAGAAAAATCTATGCTCTTGTTGCGCGGGAGGACTGCTAAATTCCGAGCTTGGTTGCTGACGAATCTGCACACCACTGTCCCGTGAAAATCTCTCTCATCAGGAATAATCACAGCTATGAAGTTCTGGCCGTCAATGTCCACCGAGTCAACCCTGCCGGAAAACGCAACCCATTTCCCGCCGTATTCTGCTCTTGCCGCGTCATAGTTCGTGCTGTAGTCCTTAAGCATCATCGCAAGTGAGACACGTTCGGGCTTCTTGACGAGGAGTGCAGCAAACCAGTGATCCTTCCGCAGAGTCTCAGCCTGTTCTTTGGTGATCATACCGTCAACCGAAGAGATTCCCAGCCGCTTCATGCGTGAAGTCATCTCGACGTCAGAGATCCCGAAACGTCTCGTGAGAGCCTCAACCGATTCTGTGAGTGCTGGTGCTGGTGGTTCCGGTTCTGGTGCTAGTACTTCCGGTTCTGGTGCTAGTACTTCCGGTTCTGGTGCTGGTGGTTCCGGTTGTGGTGCTAGTGCTTCCGGTTGTGGTGCTGGTGGTTCCGGTTGTGGTGCTGGTGCTGTTGGTGCTGGTGCTGCTTCCGGTTCCGGTGCTGGCTTTTTGCCTGTCAGCCAATCAAACAATAATCCCATTGCTATTTTTACGCTCCTTTCTATCCTACTACGTCATCAGTCCACAAAATCAGGTCTCCCTTGTCGTTAATGTGCGCTGCGTTGACGTATTCTCTGCCTGATACAATATTCCTGAACACTAAAGCATCCTGTGTTATGAGCATAAAGTCATATTCTCCGCTGTACCTGTCGAACACCTCACCGATAACGTCCGTACTGTCGCCCTCGAACTCGTAGCTGCGTATCTTGATGAGGCCTTCGTTGCCCTTACGAGCAATGTACTTCAGAGCGTCCGAGATGTTCAGTTTTTCGTTCTCGTCCCTGCTGGTAGAGATACGTTCCTGAAGTTCATCAACAGCCTTCTGCGGCACTATGATTATTGCGTCTGCCTGCCGGAGCAATGGCTCAAGCCTCGTAACCATTGCAGGAAAATTCTCGTCCCTAATGGCTGAAGCGTCAGCGATGATTTTGCAGTTTGCGGCTATGTCCTCAAGTTCGGAATCGGGGAGTCTTTCGCCGGGTATAGCCTCAAGGCCAATGTCGTCATAGTCATCGTCAGCGTTGAGGTCTGGGGCAGAGTCAGAGTCAATGTCTTTTTCTCTGAAGCCTGCTTCAAAATCGGGAAGGTCAGCGACTCTCTCAAGCTCAGGGTCATCACCAGAGATTTCATGACCGTCAATTGAGCCGTCATAGCCGTAAAAAGTCTCGCACCATGTACGCGAAAAAGTAACATCCGTAAACCAGCTTGAATGAAGGGCGACTATATCAGGGATGAGAAGCCTAACTAACCCCAAGAATATGTCCTTGCCTCCCGTATATTTCACGCTGTCGAACACAGACGCCAGTGCCAGATAGTGCGATTTCTGAAGGGTAGTCCTGCCCTCTTCAACAGCCTCTATCAGAGACTCATCAAGCCCCGAAATTGCAGCAAGTTCTTTCCGTGAAATGTTCATGATTCGTCTTGCTGGTTTGAGCATAGCCGAAGCATTTTCCAGCATAATGTTGCGCAAAGTTTTCCCATCAACAAATTCATCTAGAGACATATATATACCTCCTTTGTGCTAAATAGATCCCCATCCGCCGTCTGTCCCCCAAGTAACCTGAGGCAGATCGATTTTCTCTCCCGGTTTTGATGCCGAGACTCTGTCCGTACTCATGCTGAGCCACCCGAAAAATTCCCTGAAGTTCATGCCCGTAAGTTTTCTCGGTACGATTCTTGTGGAGAACTGCGCGAGAGAGTCTCTGTCTGCGTCCTTGCCTACGCCCACAGGGAACACTACGAGCTTTCTGCGTTCGACTAAGTCCCTTGCGCGGCTGGCTGCACGCTCGAACTCGGACACATCCCCGTTAGGTTTGCCGTCAGACATCAACACCAGCCACGGGTGATAGTACTGAATGCCTAAGCTGCTGTACTCCTGAAGTCTGGCCTCGATCATGTCCAGAGCTAGATTCACTGCTTCACCCATAGGAGTCATGCCTGAGGCTGTTAGCGGGGTCGGGTTCGGAATCTGGTAGACCTGCGCGAAATCCTGAATGCGTCGTACGCCTTTATCCCCGAAACTTATGATGGCCAAGTCAGCCGCGTATTTGGACTCTCTGCTGATTCTGATGGTCTCGTAAAAGAGCCGGATACCTGCGTTGAGTTCATTGATAGGTGAGCCGGACATTGTGCCGCTTGTGTCGATAGCAAGAAGCATTGCGAGTCTGGCGTGAGGGTTAGTGTGGTCGATGGAGCTTACTGTTCTGAAGCCTCTTCTGCCTGCCAAAATGTTTTCCTCCCTGCTGTTTGAGTATGTGTGAATTTTAGTGTGTGTATGCTGGATTTGCCATGAAGTGATTTTGTTGTGGAATACAATTTTGCAGCAATTTATAGCGCAGTAATTTGTGTTATTATTGCGTCTACTGAAACTGATTCACAAATACAGTTCCTCACTCAGAATCTCAACCAGTCTATTCACGCAAAAGGAGAGTCTAATGTGGCTGGATTAATGCTTGTTATTCTGGTGGGTGAGATGAGAACTTTCTGGAAGACATGAACACATGCAGGCATCAAGGTAAGTATTATTTTACGCATTTTGCAGGAGAATACTCATGAGCAAAGATAAAGCACCTAGACGCATAAATCAAGGCGACATCTTCAACCTTCTGAAGCAGAAAAAATTCAAATTCTACATGAAGCAGGAAAATATTGTGTCGATATTGCAAGACATTGTCCCGCACTCCAAACTAGACGCACCACGCATCAGCAGAATCAGTAACCAGAAAGAACAGGGAACTGAGGACTTCAGCGGCAAGGCAGACGAGTTTTTCACCGAGTTTTTTGCTGACGTATTGGAGCGGGCAACACCAGAAGACATTGATGATATTCTGGACTCGCTGAAAGAATGGCTGAATAAACAGGGCTTAACCTTCAAGGACATGGACAGCGAAAAATACGACACCTGCGAAAAGTGGATCAGGCAAATGCTCAAGTGCGCCCTCAAGAATCTCATTCCAGCTAACCCCAAACCTTCAGCAAAATCTTCACACAAACTCAGAGGCCATAACATAACACCAGCAGGCCTGTTCATCGGCAGAAAAACCCTCCTCAACGAAATAGCAGAGACCCTCAAGGCAGAACATGCAGCAGTGCTTCGAGGGATGGCAGGGATCGGGAAGAGCTTTCTTGCGAGGCAGTTTGCGGCTCTCCACAGGGAAGACTACGAACGCATTCATGTGGTCAGTGCGGACTCGGAAGACCCAGAAGGACTCATGCGCAAAGTGATTCTGAAACTGGAGTTTGAGGGCATAAAGGCAGGACGCAAGACTGAAGAGCAGCTATTCTCCGCAAAACTTGATGCAGTCATGGAACTCAAGAAAGACTCTCTGCTGATTATTGACGGGCTGGATACTCTACCGAAAGATATTCACCTGCTCAGGGATATACTCAGGGGCTCACAGCTCCGGATGATCATCACGACAAGGCTGACGGATTTTCTCAGCGGGATGAAGTCGTTCAGTGTTCCTGCACTGGATTTTGGTGAACAGTGTGAGCTTTTCGAGACATATTACGGCCGGAAGGTGAGAGCTCAGGAGGAAAATATGAGGACATTGCGGAAGATTCTGGCCTATCTTGATGGAAACACTATGTATATCGAGCAGCTGGCACGGTACATCAAGAAATGCGAATACACTCTGGATGAGGCACTGAAGTATCTGCATGATGGGTGTTGTTTTCCTGATAAATGGTTTGTGAGGAAGGATGATGTTCCTTACGAGGGTGATACGTTGATTGTGGTGTTCAGCAAGATACTTTTTCCGTATGAGATATCTCCGGAGCGGATGAGGGTGCTGCAGGCATTGGCGAAGATCCCTGCGGAAGGGGTATCGAGGCGGAAACTGCTGGATGGGTTTGATGCGGGTATGAGGAACGAACTGAGGATGTTGGAGGATGAGGGGTATGTGGTGCTGGATCAGACAGCGGAGCGGAACATTACGAAGATACACCAGTTGACGAGGAGTGCGATACTTGCGAGGTTTCCTGTTGGAGGGGAGTAGTGAGAGAGTGAGTAGAGAATGAAGCATGACCCTGTGGGCGGAGGTGAGGCCTGCGGGGGATTTTTTTGCTCTCCGGAAAACGAACGGGGTATTTTTCACGTAAATATGTGTGAAAGGGTTAGGCATTGGGCGTGGGAATGTGTGAAAGTTTCTGCATGTGGCATATGAATATGTATGAAGGGTTCGGTATTTGGTTGTGGGAATGTTTATGAAAGACCTCGATATTTTTTCACGTAAATATGTGTGAAATTTTTTGCCGCGTTTTCAGTGACAGCAAGGCTTTATTTTTGTAAACCCACTTTACATTTACAGCAGCATACCACGTCTTTATGAGCTTATTGTGAGCTGATGAGCTTACTTCGGAAAAATTAATACTATTATAGCATTACTCTCAGGGTGTTAGTGTACAATACTCACAAATTTATTCAAGAAAGGATTTGTGTATTTTGAGCCTCGTACTCTTCAACGACCTCACCCGCAAAAAAGAGCCGTTTACTCCCATAAAACCCGGCCAAGTGAGTTTCTATTCCTGCGGGCCAACAGTTTATGACTACTTCCACATAGGCAACGCAAGACCATTCATAGTTTTCGATGTCCTCAGAAGATGGCTCGAACATGAAGGCTATCACGTTACGTTTGTCCAGAACTTCACAGACATTGACGACAAAATGATCCACCGCGCAAAAAAAGACGGCATCACTGTCCCAGAACTCGCCGAAAGATTCATAGCGGAGTACCACAAGGACGCAGACGCTCTCGGAATCCGCAGGCCTGATGTCGCTCCCAGAGCCACAGAGCATATCCCGGAGATCATCAGCACAATCGAGCGCATCATCGCAAACGGTCACGCTTACGAGTCTAACGGTGATGTATATTTCGACATTAGGAGCTGGCCGAAATACGGGACATTGTGCAAGCAGAATCTCGAAGACCTCGAAGCCGGAGCTAGAGTAGACCCTACGGAGAAAAAACGCGACCCGCTGGACTTCGCACTCTGGAAAGCAGAAAAACCAGGCGAACCTTCTTGGCCGAGCCCGTGGGGAAATGGCAGACCAGGCTGGCACATAGAGTGTTCCGCAATGTCGAGCAAGTATCTCGGCGACAACATAGACATTCATTCGGGCGGAGTAGACTTGATGTTCCCGCACCACGAGAACGAAGCCGCTCAGAGTGAAGCCGCCTCCGGAAACGGTAAGCCTTTCGTGAATTACTGGCTGCACAACGGATTTCTGCTCATCGACAGCGAAAAGATGTCCAAATCTCTCGGGAACTTCCTGACGGCAAGAAATGCCCTCGAAAAATATCCCCCACTCGCGTTGAGATTCTTCATGCTGAGTGCGCACTACAGGAGTCCGATAAACTTCACCCCCGAGTCACTCGAACAGGCCGCCGCAGGAGTCAGCAGGTTACGCAACTGCCGGATTGATCTGGATTTCGCTGCGAAGACACGCACGGATGACGCTGTAGATTTTGACGTTGCGAAGTTCCGGGCAGAATTAGACTCACTGCACCAGAAATTCTCCGACGCTATGAATGACGACTTCAACACCGCCGCAGCTATGGGGATATTGTTTGACGTGGTATATCTCATCAACACGAGCCTTAAGGAACACGAAAAGTTACCAGCAGAGTTTTTCACGCTGTCGAAGAATGCACTGGATGAGTACGATTCGATTCTGGGAGTGATCGGCAGTGATGACGCTGAGACAGAACATGATGATGAAGCAGCAGAGATAGAGCGTCTTATTCAGGAGAGGGCGGACGCAAGAAAAGCAAAGAACTTCAAACGTTCCGATGAGATTCGGGACTCACTTAAGGCACGGGGGATAGTCTTAGAGGACACTCCGCAAGGCACTAAATGGAAGAGGGGGCTTTAACCTTATGCCGGAAATAGTTATTATGGGCGAGTTACTCGTCGAGATCATGAGACCTAAAGAAGATATCCCACTCTATGCCACAGACTACTTCAGAGGCCCATTCCCCAGCGGAGCACCCGGAATCTTCATCAGCACCGCTGCACGACTCGGACACTCCACAGCCATCATCAGCGGCGTAGGACATGACGACTTTGGCGAGAATATTTTGCGCCGCCTCAAGTATGACGGTGTTGACGTGAGCAGAGTACTCGTGTCTGACTCCGGACACACCGGGATCGCATTCGTTACGTATTTCGCAGACGGTTCACGTAAATTCCTGTTCTACATGGACAATTCCCCATGTGTCATGGCAAAAGCTCCCGAAACTTTCTCCGGCTTTGAGGACACAAAATACTTCCACATTATGGGCTGTTCCCTGATGGCGGACATGGATTTTGCTCGTGAGATAGTGAAAACCATGAACATGATGAAGTCTCACGGCGTAAAAGTCAGCTTTGACCCTAATGTTAGGCTTGAGATGGTCAAGGACGAATCTGTGTGGGGGATTCTCCGCGAAGTCATGAACAATGCAAATGTCTTCATGCCCGGCGTGAGTGAGCTGCTGTTCTTCATGCAGGAAGATGATATTGACAAAGCTATAGCAAAGGCCTTCACGAGTCCTAACCTTGAGATTCTTGTGCTGAAGGACGGATCACGGGGCTCTAGGGTCTACACGCGCAAGGGTCTCGAAGTTACGCAGCCGGTGTACAAAGTCATACAGGAGGACGCTACAGGAGCAGGAGATTCGTACGACGGGGCATTTATCGCCGGACTCGTTGAGGGGAAATCACTTGCTGAGGCCGCAAAAATGGGAGCTGCTGCGGGTGCGCTGAATGCTGCTGCGTTTGGGCCGATGGAGGGCAAAATTTCTCCTGACACATTGCATGAAATGATACAGAGAGGTTGACACATGAAGAATCCATTAATCGAACTCATAGAGCGCAGGAAAAACGGTGAGCATGTAGGGATTCCGTCATACTGCACCGCGAATGAATTAGCCATTGAGGCAGTGATAGAGCAGGCCAAGAATCTCGACTCTCCCGTATTGATTGAGGGTACTGCTAACCAGATCAACCAGTTCGGCGGCTACACAGGAATGACTCCGGATGTTTTTCGTGATTACGTCTACGGGATTGCGAACAGAGTATCACGCTTTGACCGTTCACGCATAATTCTCGGAGGCGACCACATGGGGCCTTTGGTGTGGGCGAATCTTCCCGCAGAAAAAGCCATGAGCAACGCAAAAACTCTAGTGCGTCTGTGTGTCTTGGCCGGATTCACGAAAATACACCTTGATACGAGCATGAAGCTTGCGGATGACCCTGTGAATGAGAGACTCAGTGATGAAGTTATTGCTGAGAGGGGAGCTGTTTTACTGGAGGAGTGTGAACGCGCGTATCAATCTTTGCTGAAAACGAATCCCGATGCAGTTCGTCCGGTGTACATTATCGGGAGTGAAGTACCCATCCCCGGCGGAGCTCAGGAGGAGGACGCAGGACTACAGGTTACGAGCGTTAGGGACTTTGAGGCGACACTTGCGGCATATCACGAGAAATTCACCGAACACGGAATCTCTGACAGGTGGGATGACGTTATTGCTGTGGTAGTTCAGCCCGGAGTGGAGTTCGGCGACAAGGACATACACCCGTATTACCGGCAGGCAGCGCGTGATTTGAGCAATGCCCTCAAGAATCACCCGAATGTAGTTTTTGAGGGACACTCTACGGATTACCAACCCCCCGCAAAACTCCGTGAGATGGTCGCTGACGGAGTAGCTATCCTGAAGGTTGGGCCTGCGTTGACGTTCAAGCTGAGGGAGGGACTCTTTGCGTTGAGCATGATCGAGAGAGAGATTATCCCCGAAGACATACGCGCGAACTTCATCGAGACACTTGAGCGTGTGATGCTGGAGAACCCTGCGAACTGGCAGAAACACTATCACGGATCGGAACACGACAAGTATTTGGCGCGCAAGTACAGCTATTCGGATCGGTGCAGATACTACTTCAGTATGCCGGAGATTCAGGGAGCTATAGCGAAACTTTTTGCGAACATCGACAGCGTGGAAGTGCCTGCTGGGTTGTTGAGCCAGTTCATGACGAGGCAGTACAGGAAGCTCATGGACGGGATGATTCCGATGAAGGCAGCGGCGTTGGTGAAGGACTGTGTAGTTGAGTGCGCAGAGGGCTATAATTACGCGGTTAAACCCTAAGTAGGAGGAATAGTACAGTTGTTAGTTACGTCAAGAGAGTTATTGCTTGATGCCCAGAGAAAAAAATACGCAGTCGGAGCTTTCAACGTTGAGAACATGGAGATGGTTTTAGCGGTGGTGAGTGCCGCCGAAGAGACCAGATCCCCCATCATTATGCAGACCACGCCGGGAACTCTTAAGTTTGCGGGAATAGATATGTATTTTGCGAACATCAAGGCCGCAGCGGAGAGGGCGAGTGTGCCTGTGGCGTGCCATCTGGATCACGGGAACACGTTTGATATAGCTGTGCAGGCATTTCACGCAGGATACACATCAATCATGATCGACGGAAGCAAGCTGCCTTTCCCTGAAAATATCGCGCTGACGAAATCGGTTGTGGATATGTGCCACGCAGCGAATATACCTGTTGAGGCAGAATTAGGCAGAGTCGGCGGAAAAGAGGACACACTCGACAACACCAGCACCGTCAACCCGTTCACCAACCCTGAAGAGGCAAGAGAGTTTGTAGCCCGGACTGGGTGCGATTTTCTGGCGGTGGCGATTGGGACAGCGCACGGAGTGTACAAGGGAGTCCCGCAGGTGAATTTTGAGGTGCTGGCCAAGATTCGGGAGCTGGTGAGTATTCCGCTGGTGCTGCATGGGACTTCAGGTGTGCCGGACGAGCAGGTTGTGCGGTGTGTGAGCATGGGGATGTGTAAGGTGAACTATGCTACTGACCTGAGAATTGCGTACACTCAGGGAGTGAAGGAGTATATGCTGGCGAATCCGGAGGCGTTTGACCCGAAGAAGTACGGAGCTTTTGGGATCGACAAGGTGAAACGCTACGTGATGGATCGTATGCGGGTGATAGGGAGCTGCGGGAAGGCGTAGGAGAGATTTTCAGCCCTGACCTGATAACTTGGCCGGGGCTTTATTTGTGGGTAGATTGAGAAAAGAAATGTCCCCAGCCGCAAAAGCCAGAGACAAATAATATGCATGTATACTTAGGTAAATAAGATATTCATGTTATTTCATATATTTACGGGTCTTAATCATGTTCACAGCCACAATAAATGAACTGACAGTATCAACATCAGCACCAGCCATCCATACTCCTCCTGCGGCAATTGCTGCCCAGCCTACAGGCCCTAAAGCGGCCAGAAAAGAGCCTGCAATATATAAAGCAGTTCCAGCCCCTGCCAAAAGAGCAAGTGCAAGCTCAGGATTCATTTGATAGAAGACCCAAAGCTGCCCGGCAATCTCTGCATAATTGATATTAGACCAATTGATATTAGACCCCTGAGATTTTAGGTAACCCTCTTTCACCATTTCATCAACAAGTTCTTGTTTTTTCTCCGGAGGCAGATTTTCCCATAACTTAGCAAAAAATTTCGTAACGATCTCCTTCTCAAGCTCATACGTTGGAAGGTTATTTGCAGCTCTGCTCTCAACACCAAGTTTTTTAGCTGCCCACTTAACTATCTCATGATAATCTACTACATCATCACTTCTGAACATGTAAGTGGTTTTATTATAAGCCCGCCACACTAAAGCTTTCCTTACAGCCGATGGAGT
>JAFTBT010000146.1 GCA_017455085.1 Synergistaceae bacterium | reverse complement strand
TACTACAAGCAGGAACATAATCCACTGAAGGCCATAACTCAGGCAATAAAAGTGATAGAAGGCTCGTACTGTTTTGTGCTGCTGTTCAAGGATTACCCAGGAGAAGTCTGGGGAGTCAGGAAGGATAACCCGCTGATTGCCGGCCAGGGAGACGGAGAGTCATTTTTAGCGTCGGATGTGTCTGCGATTCTTCAGGACACCCGAAAAGTGTACTACCTCGACAACATGGACATAGTGCAGCTCAAGAAAGGTGTAGTGCGCTTTTTCGACACGGATGGCTACGCAAAGCATAAGGAACTCAGCGAAGTAACGTGGGATGCTCAAGCTGCGGAAAAAGGCGGCTTTGAGCATTTCATGATGAAGGAGATTCACGAACAGGCCCGCGCGGTCAAGGACACATTCGGTTCTGTATTCCATTCCGGAAAAATAGACCTGTCCGAATCCGGACTGACTGACGAGGCTATGAAGAACGTATCACAGATATATATCGTTGCCTGCGGAAGTGCGTATCATGTCGGAGCTGCGGCGCAGTATATTATTGAGGACTTGGCCAAGATTCCGGTGAGGATTGAGCTTGCTTCTGAGTTCAGATACCGGAGTATGCCCTTCGCAAAAAACTCTCTTGCGCTGATAATCTCCCAGTCAGGAGAGACGGCGGACTCACTCGCAGCAATGAGGCTGGCAAAACAGAACGGCATAAAGACTCTGGCGGTTGTGAATGTTGTCGGAAGCACTATAGCCCGTGAGGCAGATAACGTTTTCTACACGATGGCCGGGCCGGAGATAGCTGTAGCCACAACGAAGGCCTACAGTGCGCAGTTGATAGCGTGCTATGTGCTGGCGATGGAGCTGGCCAGAGTCAGAGGGACTATCTCCCCGACGTACTACGAGAACTTGATCGGGGAAATCCAGAGATTGCCGGAGAAGATAGACGAGATTCTTGACGAGAAGGAGATTCTGGAGGAGGTAGCATACAGATTCGTGAATGCCCGTAACGCGTTCTATTTGGGCAGGAATATAGACTATGCTGTAGCAATGGAAGGCAGCCTGAAGATGAAGGAGATCAGCTATCTTCACAGCGAGGCCATAGCTGCAGGAGAGATGAAGCACGGGCCTATAAGCCTCATAGAGCGGGGAATGCTTGTAGCAGGGATCATGACGCAGAAGAGTCTGTACCAGAAGATTGCGAGCAACATGCTGGAGGCGAAATCACGAGGCGGATTCCTGCTAGTGGTGGCGACTCGCGGGTGTGAGGCACTGAAGGACGAGGCGGATTTGACGTTCTACGTGCCGGAGACGGACGAGCATTTTGCGGCGAGTCTGGCTGTGATACCTTTGCAGTTATTGGGGTATTATGTGGCAGTTGCTAGAAAGCTGGATGTTGACAAGCCCAGAAACTTGGCCAAGAGCGTAACAGTTGAGTAGGGTTAGTAGTTACTGGATAATAGACATACTCCCCTGTCAGGTTAAGCCTGAATTTGGGGAGCAGTATTCTGTTCTGGAGAAGTATTGCCTGAAGGACGGAAAGGTTCACGAGAGATTTCGGGAGCTGCTGCTGAAGCTGGGGTGCTATTTCCGGCTTGAGCTGAAGGAGAATGACGGCGGAGATGTTGAGGCGGTGATAGGAGAGTCAGTGATTACGCTAGATAGGGATGATGCATATATGACGCTGTATGATCCGGATGACAAGCTGCTGAAAATGGTGAAGGTGCTTGCGGGAGCAGGAGGGATGTTTGTGTGGCAGCCCCCGCAGTGATTAGTGATTATTCGAAGTCGTAACCATCGCCGCGGATTTTTGCGTTGAAGCTCTCTGATAGAAACTCTGCCTTAACCTCATGCTTGAACTTCATATCATGCAACAGATTCCATAACGTTACGAGTATTCCGCCGACATCGAGACGATCTAGGTCTCCCGATATTGCGGTGTAAAGTACATTGCTTGATGATGCTATGACGTTGGAGTAACGGAGAATCTTTCGGGTCTTGACCTCGTAGACTTTTGGTGAGGTATATTTTTCTGGGTCGTAGAAGAGTCTATGAAGCCACGCTATTAACATGTTCACAAGGCCTGCGAGTGTGGCACTGCGGATAACGATCCGCATATCTATACGGTTTTGAGTGAGCCATTTTGCCGCATCATCACTCAACATGCTAACAAACGGAATAGGCAGACTGAGTTTTGTGAAATAGTCTGAGCCGAAATGCAGAGCTTGCCTTGCTATTGCTGTGGGAAGATTCATCTTGTCGGCGCGTGTTTGATCGTATGCCAAGCTGAATATTTCTGTTGTTGGGATCGGTTCTGTGATTACCATGTTACTCACTCTATAGGAGGTGAAGTCGTTTTTTGTTAGTGAGTCCGAGAGAATATTAACCGACCCGAATACCCACCCTGCTATAGGATCATGTCCGAGCGTCTTGTACCTGTGGTTCATTCCCCCAAGCCCGGCATCATTTTCTGCACCGCCTTGTATTGCGTCATACGGCACAGGAGCTAAAAGTATATCCTGCCAGCTCTTAGGAGTAATTTTGCGCATAAGTTCATCGCCTTCTTTTGATGTCAGCCTGTACTTACTGTTAGGGAGAAAGTACCATCTTACGCACTGAATAGCTGCTGCCAAAAATAGGAACGCAACATCAATCTTATCGAGCGAAGTTTTCTCCTCAAACTCCCTGTCGAGGTCATCAAGTATCTCCGGAGCATCGTGCGCAACATCAGCCACACGTTTAGACTCG
>JAFTBT010000145.1 GCA_017455085.1 Synergistaceae bacterium | reverse complement strand
TGGTCTGTGGCACGGAGCGAACTGGACATTTCTGTTGTGGGGGATGCTTCACGGTCTGGGGCAAGTCGTCGAGAACGCGCTAACCCGCAGGAAAACGCAGGAGCTTCATGGGCTGAAGTGGTGCTTGAGAGTGCTGGTGACGTTCATGTTCGTGATGCTGGGATGGGTATTCTTCCGGGCGCAGAGTCTCAGCGAAGCGGCGTATATAGTGGGGCATATGTTCCTGCCGGTGAAGGGCGGCCAAGTGGGGATGATTCACTCCGCAAAAGTTGCCGCAGGATTGTCGGTGATGGTGCTGTTCCTGTATGAATGCATATCGCTCAAGACTGACGCAATAGACTTCTTCAGCAGGAGGAGTTTTTATGTACGTTGGTCTGGATATGTTGTACTTGGGCTGATGGTTATATTTCTCTCCCCGAAGGATATAGCCGCAGACTTTATCTATTTCCAGTTCTGATAACGCCATGAGAAAATTTCTTGCTAGAATCGCGGTCTATATGTCTGTAGTAGTTGCAATAATTCTTGCAGTGCAGATGCTTTACTTTCACTTTGACCCAGAATATCACACTATGAATGTTCCTGAGAATATACAGATCTGCAATTTCGGGAGCAGTCACGGGGAATGCGGCTTCAACTACGAGGACTTCAGGGGAAAATATATCTGCTCGAACTTCGCTATGGGTTCGCAGTCCATACTTTACGACTACAGGATACTTCAGCACTATCAGGACAGATTGCGGCCTGAAGCAGTAGTATTCATAACGGTGTCATACTTCTCATTTTTCGGAGTGCCTGAGGTTGAGGGGAAGGAATTTCTGTCGAAGAACAAGCGTTACTACAAGTTCCTTCCGCGAGAGTTAATCCTGCAATATGACCTGAAGACGGATATTTACGTGAATTACCTGCCATGTTTGTCTGTGAATGGGATAACGGTGTTGCTGAACCAGATTTTAGGCATCAACAAGAAAGCTAAGATTATTGGTGACAACTTCAACATTGCGTTGGACAGTGAGGGCTGGAATAGGACGACTAATGCACATGATGTTGCGATTGATGCATCTCAAGCATACGGCAGGCACATATCACACAGAGTTGACGAGGGCGGCCATAGGTTGCGCAGGCAGGAGTCTTTCGAGGCGATATACGGGATGATTGACCTGTGCAGGAAGCTCGGGGCGAGGCCTATACTTGTTACTGTGCCATACACGCGTGAATACACTTCGCTGATTCGGAAGAATGACCCTGAATTTTTCTCGGAGTTCTACGCTGTTATTGATGAGCTTAGGAGCAACACCGGCATAGAGTATTACGACTACGGAATTGACGAACGATTTTGCGATGATTACGGGCTATTCATCAACTCCGACCACATGAACAGGGAAGGAGCGAGGAGATTCACGAACGTGCTAGTGCATGAGGTTTTAGGGATAGACCCGGACTGACACACACACACGAAAAATCCCCCTAACTCATCAACAGGGGGATATATTTTTGTCCTGAGCAGCTGGCTATGATGTCATTGCGAACGTTTCCGGCTGGAGTAGCTCACTACTACCCTCTGTATACATATGAACATCAACAGCAATACTCCCGTAGCAATTTTTCCCCACCAAGAAAGTAAATGCCCGTTAAACGTAATCAGTGCCGGTATTATCGACTTCAGCAGCACACCGAACAAAGTCCCGATCATGCTCCCGACTCCTCCGGTCAACAGCGTCCCGCCAATCACCGCACACGTAATCACATCCAGCTCCGCACCCTGAAGCGACAAATTCCACCCGCTCTTCACGTACAGCGCATAGCTTATCCCGGCCAAGACCGAACACAATCCGTTGAACCCATACACCAAAATCTTCGTGCGTGCAACAGGTAACCCCATCAGTTTCGCGCTTTGTTCATTGCCTCCGATAGCATATATATTCCTGCCGAATCGTGTCCTCTGAAGGATATACGTACCTATTACTATCATCACTAGGAACAGTATCACGTTGAAGTTTATGAACGCTATGGGCTTGACCTTCACCCATTGGCCGTTGACTTGGTGCATGAAGTATATTTTCCAACCAGCAAGAGAATCTATCATTGAGTGCTGTATGTTGATCGACTCCCTGCTTATGAGCGAACATACACCCCGCGCTAAGAACATCCCCGTCAATGTCGTAATAAATGGCGGAACATTCAGGTACTGTATTACCCAGCCCATCAGCAGGCCAAGACCTACGCCCATAACCAGCGCAGCAGCTATACACACAGCCGGATGCAGGTGCAGTATCGCCGTACCGTACGCTATGAACATCCCAGTGAGCGAGGCCACAGCCCCAACAGACAGGTCTATTCCGCCGGTGATGAGTACCATCGTCATGCCCACAGCAGAGATTCCGTAATATGCATTGTCTATGAACATGTTCACGAACGTCCGCAAAGTCAGAAATCCCCTGTCACCATAGGCAGCAGCTCCGGCAGCATATATCGCTAAAAATATCCCGATTGTCGCGTAAATCATGATGTACATCGGGTTTAACAGCTTGCGTAAAAATCTGCTCATGACTCCCATTTTCATGATTTCTTGGCCCTCCTCTTCGACATGTAATTTCTCACAGGCTCAGACTGCAACACTATCACCACTGCAATAATCAGTGCCTTGAACGCCATAGTTGCCTCCGACACAATCCCGAAGTAATACACAAGCGTAACTATCGTCCGAATCAGGATAGACCCTACTACTGTACCTGCTAGGCTGAATTTTCCGCCCGTCATGCTCGTTCCGCCGATGACCACCGCAAGAATCGCATCCATCTCGTAATTCAGTCCGGCATTGTTGGAGTCGTTGGACATTATCCGGCTTGAGTAGATCAGTCCCGAAATTCCGGAGAGCAGTCCAGTGATCGCAAAGGCTATGAAGATTATCATTGCTGCATTGATTCCGGAGAGCCTGCTTGCGTTGCGATTTATGCCCACAGCCTCAACGAACGTCCCGAAAGCTGTCTTCCTCGTGAACCACGCCATGAACGCCACGACAATTATCGTGATGATTATGGGTACAGGCAGCCACAAAAAACTCCCTTGACCCATGAACTTGAACGGTGTGTAGCCAGTAGTGAACTGCTTACCGTCCGTGAGTATCTGTGCAACCCCGCGGCCGCATACCATCAAAATCAGTGTCGCAATGATTGGCTGCATTCCGCCCTTCGCCACAAGAAACCCGTTGAACAGTCCCATCAACGTACACACCACTAACGGCAACACCAGCACCCAGAAGAAATTACAGACCGTGTAATCTCCGGGAGTGTTGTACTCCAGAACATCCCAGCGCAAGAGTTTTAGTGCCACTGCTCCGGATACTGCCACTAATGCCCCTACAGATAAGTCTGTGCCTCCCAGAGCAATAATCAGCGTCATTCCCATAGCAATAATCGTGATTTCGCTTGACCGGTTCAGAATGTCGATGATGTTCCCATAGAGCATTCCTGTCGTTGGCTGATAGCTTATGCTGAAAAAGTCAGGCCGGATAATCAAGCACACCAGCAGCAATAACACTTCAGCCATCACTGCACCGGTAATCTTTGAGCGCATCAAGTTCTTCATGTCGTAAAATCCTCCTCCTTACGCAGCACCGGCTATGATTTCGAGAATCTTCTGCTGAGTGCATTCACTGCCGGCGAGTTCCGCAACTTTCTTCCTGTCGCGCATAACTACCACAGTTCCCGAACACCGAATAATCTCGTCAAGCTCGGACGATATGAATATCACCGAAGAGCCTTCCGCACACATCTGTAGCATGAGTTTCTGAATCTCAGCCTTTGCGCCTATGTCGATGCCTCGTGTGGGTTCATCCAGAATCAGAATCGCGGGCTGAGTTGCCATCCAGCGGGCAAGAATCACTTTCTGCTGATTGCCTCCGGAGAGTTCACCGATTTTCTTTTCCGCGTCAGGTGTCGCGATTCCCAAGAGCTTAATGTATTTGTCGGCGAGGTCATTTTGTTCTGCGCGTGTCAATGGTTTCATGAAGCCCCTTCTTGCCTGAAGAGCCAGCATGATATTTTCGCGTATGGACAAATCGCTGATGATACCGTCCTTTTTGCGATCCTCAGGACAAAACGCCATACGGTTATTGAGCGCGTCACTAGGTGTGTCGATTTTCACGTCATGGCCTGCGAGCTGCATATCACCCTTTGAGGCCGGAACGTCCCCGAAGAGCATTTGTGCTGTCTCAGTGCGTCCGCTGCCCAAGAGTCCCGCAAAGCCTACTAGTTCACCTTCACGGATGCTCAGCGAAAAGTCCTCAACCTTTCCGGGAACGCCTAAGTGTGAGGCCTGAAGTGCAGTGTGTGCGTCGGGTGCAGCCTCTGCGCGGTCAAGCTCGAACATCTGCGAAAAGTCCTTGCCGATCATCATCGTAACCAGCTCAACGCGGTCAAGCTCCTGTGTTGTGTACGTCCCGACAAGATGCCCATTGCGTAAGATAGTCATTCTGTCGGAGATCTCGTAGACCTGATCCAGAAAGTGCGTGATGAAGATTATCCCCATACCTTTAGCCTTGAGTTCCCGCATGACCCTGAAGAGTAATTGCACTTCACCGGTGTCGAGCGAGCTTGTAGGCTCATCGAGAATCAGAATCTTGGCCTGAACGTCAACAGCCCTAGCTATCGAGACCATCTGCTGAATCGCCGTAGAATAGTACGACAGCGGACGGGTAACATCGATTTTGAGGCCGAACCCTGAGAGTAATTCTTCTGCTCTGTGATTTATCTCGCGCCAATTGATTTGGTGATACTTCATAGGTTGCCTGCCGACAAAAATATTTTCTGCAACGCTGAGATTCGGGCATAGGTTGATTTCCTGAAACACTGTAGAGATTCCGAGCGTCATAGCGTGTCCGGGGTCTTGGGGGTGAATCTCCTTGCCGTCGAGAATGATTCTGCCAGCGTCCATTTTGTTGACACCGGTTAGGCACTTTATGAGTGTGGATTTACCTGCGCCGTTTTCCCCCAAGAGCGAATGCACTTCACCAGCCCTCAGCGAAAAGTCTACTTTGTCGAGAGCCTTAACGCCCGGAAACTGGATCTCTATCTGCCTCATTTCGAGAATATTGCTTTTTGTGGTTATGTTCACAAGGGTATTATTGATAGTAGTAGTGTCCGCAAAGGTATTATTATTCACATGTTGTCCCTCCTTACGAAAAAGGAGCGAGGTTTTTTGCCCCGCCCCTGAAAAAGTCAGTTGCTCACGTAGAGACTAATAGACTCTTGTTGCGATAACGTCAGCGGCTTTCTGTGAGGTTACTGCTCCGAGATTGATTCCGCCCTCAGTGTCGAAAACTCCTTCTGCTGGGTGGACGATATCCCTGCCGAGCTTTTCGCCAGCAATGAGCTTCTCCAGCGCGTCAACAACGAATTTTCCGTACAGCGGTGTGCATTCTACGGTGCAGTTCATATCGCCGGCGACTATAGCGTCAAAAGCTGCCTTCACTGAGTCACAGCCGACAATAATGATGTCTTTTCCGGGAACTTTGCCTGCTGCCTTGATAGCGTCGATAGCTCCGAGTGCCATGTCGTCATTCTGTGCGACTAACACGTCAATTTTCGGGAGTGATTTCAGCCAGCTCTCCATGACTGCCTGACCTTCAGCGCGCGTGAAGTTTCCTGACTGCTGGGCAATGAGCTTCAGGTGAGGATATGCCTTCAGAGCCTCAAGGTTGCCCTTTGTGCGGTCAGTCTGAGCTGCTGCTCCGGTAGTGCCCTCCATGATTACGAGGTTAATATCTTCATCGCCGCGGCCTTTTGCCTTCATGTACTCGCCAACCCAAGCGACCTGCCTTCTGCCTTCCTCTACGAAGTCTCCGCCGAAAGCTGCTGCGTACTCGATTTTGTCTGCGCAGTCTGGCATACGGTCAATGAGCAACAGGGGGATTTCTGCTTCGTTGACTTCCTTGAGGACTTCATCCCAGCCGGTGGTTACGACTCCGGTGAAGAGTATGTAGTCCACGCCCTGAGTGATGAAGTTGCGGAGAGCCTTGATCTGGTTTTCCTGCTTCTGCTGTGCGTCGTCATAGATGAACGTCCAGCCCGGGTGTGAGGAGATGGCTTTGGTGAGGTCATCGGTGTTAGCGGTTCTCCAGTCGGATTCTTGGCCTATCTGGGAGAAAGCTATCTTGACATCGGCGAAGGCTGTGGATGCCGTGAAGAGGACTGCGATGGTGAGAATGAGCGCGAATAGTTTCGTACTTGTCTTCATGATACGAAATACCGTTACTGAAAACTGATAAAGAGCTATAAATCTACTCTTAAGTTTCATTCCCTGTTCAACGTGTCCACTTTCGCAAAAGCTACTCATGTTGGCATGACACTCCGAGGGCGTAACTTCCCCGCTAACGAACGGGTACACACGATACTTGCTATTTACTGAGGCATAATACCGTGCCAGTAACATTACCTTTCCTTTCTTGGTGATTTTGCCAAAAGTGTTTTGCTTGGTTTTCGCTATGCATTATTACGGCGGCAGTTCCCGTTTAAGCTGCCACGCAGGCAGACAGTACGACGTCTTATGAACTGCTATTTGAAGCGCCGACCCTGTGGAATTTTATGATCTTGTTACGTTTATCGTTCTCCTTTCTCATATTGATAGATTCTGCTCATCATGGCTAAACTGTTATCAAGCCTCCTGATAAATTGTAAAGTTGGATGCAATAATTCTATGACATTCCTGAAAAATAGTAATGTGTAAATTTATGGGGAGTGTTTATCAGATTTACATTTACGCCTGTCGTGTATAATAATCTCTTCACTAAATATACCCAAAGGAGAAAATATCTTGAAGATCGAATCAGAACGCTCTAACTTCCTCAAGGCTTGGCAGATCGCAGAAAAATATACCGTCAGCCAACAAAGAGATGCCCTCAATGGTGTACGCATCATTGCATCAACAGACTCCGTTATGCTCGAAGCTACAGACCTGAAATCTTCGGTCAAATGCACACTCAGAGCTGCTAAAGTGCTTGAGCCCGGAGTCGCAGTCCTGAACGCAGCATTTTTCGGGAACATGCTCCGCAAAGCTACAGCAGAAACCCTCACCCTCGAAGTCAATGACTCACGCGGTACTCTCAAGGCCGACAAAAGCCACTCACGTTTCCCAGTCGTCCCAGCAGAAACTTTCCCCAACATCCCAGAAAGCTCCGGAGCTGAACTCGTCTGCTCAATCATGGCCTCAGACCTTGCCCGCGTCATCACCGAAGGAAGCTGTGCCGCATCCGCACCGTCAGACTTCCCGAAATACATGGGTACTTGTATGCTCAAGACTGCGGATAAGTATATTATTGTCGTCTCCACTGACGGAAGAAGACTCGCCCGCTCCAAAACTCTGTGCATGTCTATGGACAAGGAGGAAGAGCTTGTACTGCCTGCCGCCGCACTGAAGGAGACCGCCAAAAACTTCACCGGTGAAGGTACTGTCAGGGTACTTGCTGATGGGTCAACAGTATGGTTTATGCTTGAGAAGAGGGATATCGTCAAGGAAGAGCCGGAGTCCGCACCAGAAGGCAATGACGAATCAGAAGCACCAGCCGAAAACTGGATAGAGAGAGTCGAAGTGATGGAGTTTGCTCTTCAGAGAATAGAGACCTCATTCCCGAAGTACGAGAAGATTCTCAACAACGAAGTCCGCACAACCCTGAATGTCTTGAAGCCTGTACTGCTCCCTGCATTTGAACGCATTGACCTCGTCGCTAAAGAAAACGCCAGCCGCATCATGGCAATGATTCTAAACCCTAACCCGGATCCGGATAAGCCGCATCTCAGAATCACAGCCCGAGCTCCTGAACTGGGAACTACAAGCGAAGGCCTTAATGCCAAAGTTGATGGAGAATATATGCAGGTAGGCTTCAACGCAGGATTTTTCCTTGACGGCTTGAGGGCAGTAAGTTCTGACAGAATCACGATAGAGTTCAGCAGCGACGAAGGACAGACCAGAATCCTCAAGGAGGACAGCGACGATTTCCTGTACATGCTCATGCCGATAAGACTCACACCGCAGGACCTCGTCCCTGAAGACGATTCCGGAGACTTCACACCGGCGGGAGATACTTATGAGTTTTCGCAGGATGCCTCAGAGCAGAATCAGGACGAAGATTCTCAGGACGAAGCACCGCAGTATGACTACTCCGATGCGCCGTTTTAGCCTTGAGAGTTGACTTCAGCGTAGTACGGAACTTCAGGAACTTTTCAGCGACAAACACCCGCCCGGAACTCAGAATCACTTGGGAGCCGGGCATTAATCTTATTCTCGGACACAATGGCAGCGGAAAAACTAACCTCCTCGAATCTCTGAGCATATTATCCGGCTGGGGAGCATTCAGCAGGACTCAGAACGTAGTATCTTGGGACAATGACAACATGCCTGCATTTGCTGGGTGCCAGGTCTCCGGAGAAGAGACTGCAAAAATCACCGCTAACATCACTTCACGAATCTCTCTCAGGCTCGACGACAAAGCTATCACCTCCACAGACTTGCGGCTCGTGATTCCCTCGATACTCTTCCTAACGGGGAACGTAAACCTCATAGACGGAAGCCCTTCATCACGCAGGATGTTCATAGACAGGTTATGCGCGTTGTTTTTCCCGCCGTATGCCAAGAAACTCGCTGACTTCAGGTATATCTTGCGGACACGTACAGTATTGCTCAGGCAGGGCAGATCTCCGGAAAGAACTACAGTACCGTACTGCGAGATTGGCGGCTGGATCATGGACAGGCGGAGGGAAGTTGCGGCTCAGCTCATGAGGATAGCACCACAGGAAAAATTCAGGCTGTCGTTTTTGCCGGAGGTGGAGGGGTCTGGCTGTGAATATCTGCGTGAGAGATTGATGAGGAACTACGCGAAGGAGCTGCGGGCATTCAGGCCTGAGGATGGGCCAAGCTATGACGATCTGGCTATTACTCTGAACGCTAACGGGAGGCCTGCGAGTGAGGCATTGAGTCGCGGACAGAAGCGGCGGCTGATTCTGTACCTGCTGATCTCTGCGGGGAAGCTCACAGCACAACGGATGAAGCGTGAACCGGTGATGCTGTTTGACGACTTGACGGCGGAACTTGACGCTGATGGGCGGGAATTTGTGTACAGGGAGCTTGCGAAAACGGGATGGCAAATATTCATCACAGCACCGGAGAATCCATTCAGGAGGCATAAACTTTTCTGCTGGTATACTGATTAACTTGACACACATTAAGAGATTTGTACTCAATATGTGTGCTATAATTTGTCTATTCTTAAGTTCATTGGTTTACCTCGACCGTTAAGAGAGGGCGTTAATTCTCTGGTTTACCTCGACCGTTAAGAGAGGGCGTTAATTCTCTGGTTTACCTCGACCGTTAAGAGAGGGCGTTAATTAAGGGGTGTTTACCCCCTTTTTTGATGCAGGAGTATATTCACATGATTGACTTCTACGAAATTGATTCCGGCTATCTGGATTATCTGCGTAATTATGACTCTCAAGTCCCCGTAACAGGATACAGCTCACATGAAAAATTTTTTTGCGGCATTGTCTTAATGATTAATGACTCTGTCCAGTATTACGCTCCAGTATCTCACTTCAAGAAGAAACAGAGGACTAATTTCCTGATTTACGATAAGGACGGCAAAACTGTATTGTCTTCCGTACGGCTTTGCTTCATGATTCCGGTAATGTCTTCGGTTGTACACAAGATAAACATTCAGAATCTCTACAGCACATACCCTGCATATGCGATTCTAGTCGACAAAGAATATTCATACTGTTCAAGCCATGAATCACTGCTGAGAAAACGCGCACACTCTGTATATAATATTGGCTGCAACAAACAACATGAATACAATTCCTGCTGCTGCGACTTCAAGAAACTAGAAAGGGTATATCAAGCATATAATGTACTGTGATTCATATGACGTTATCGTGATCGGCGGAGGTCACGCAGGCTGTGAGGCCGCACTCGCATCATCCCGAACCGGCTGCAAGACTCTCATGCTCTGCCTCAGTGTGGACAGTGTCGCACTCATGCCCTGCAACCCATCAATCGGAGGCCCCGCAAAAGGCCACTTAGTCCGCGAAGTCAGCGCACTCGGTGGAGAACAAGCAAACGCCGCAGACTCTTCTACCCTCATGATTCGCTGGCTCAACACCTCCAAAGGTGCAGCAGTCAGAGCCTTACGCGCACAGTGCGACCCCGCAGCCTACACCTCACACTACCGGCAAACCCTCACCACACAGAAAAATCTTGACGTGAATCAGGACGAGGCTGTCGAGATTCTCACGGAGGGCGATAGAGTTTTGGGAGTCCTCACGCGACACGGAGCGCACTACACCGCAAGGGCTGTGATTCTCTGCGGAGGGGTGTATCTTGACGGGAGAGTCTTCGTTGGGGAAAAGTCCTTCCCGTCCGGGCCGATGGGACAGAATAATTCCCAACACCTCACCAAATCCCTGCAAGCTCTCGGAATCAAAACCGGCATCATGCGCACGGATACTACACCCCGCCTGAATCTGCACACGATAGATTTCTCACAGGCCACTCCCCAGCTCTCAGAGAATGAGCCATTATGCTTTGACCTGTGGGGGACTCCGAAGGTGTATCGTGATTCTGAATATGCCTGTTGGTTTTCACGGACTACTGAGCAGACTTACGAGATACTTTCACGCAACATAAACCGTTCTCCGCTGGTTACTGGTGATGTTCAGGCGCACGGACCTCGTTACTGCCCGTCCATAGAGGATAAATTTTTGCGCTTTCCTGACCACATTACGCACCCGATCGTGTTCGAGCCGGTATCACTGAATACGAATGAGGTGTACGTGCAGAATTTCTCTACCAGCCTTCCGTATGACGTGCAGGTCGAGATGGTTCACTCACTTCCTGGCTGTGAAGGGGCAAAAATCATCAAGCCGGGCTACGGGATCGAGTACACATATCTTCTGCCGGATCAGCTCAAGCGTACTCTGGAGAGCAAGAATATTTCTGGGCTGTTCTGTGCGGGGCAGGTGAACGGTACATCAGGCTACGAGGAGGCCGGAGCTCAAGGGCTGCTTGCGGGAATCAACGCGGCTATGTCGGTGAAGGGTGAAGAGCCGGTGATTCTTGGCCGTGATGAGGGATATTTGGGGGTGCTTGTTGACGACTTGACCACTAAAAGCACGGATGAACCCTACAGAATGCTCACAGGCAGGTGCGAACACAGATTGTTATTGCGCTGGGACAACGTAGCCCACAGACTCGCGAAGTATGGCCGTAGAGTCGGGCTGATTGATGATTCTCGGTGGGATGTTTTGCAGGAGAGATTTGCCCGTGAGGATAGAGAGATTCATAGACTCAGGAGTGAGCGCGTCAGGCCAAGTGCAGAGATCGAGATGTTGTGCGGTGAGTTCGGTGCGGAAGTGCCTGCTGAGACGATGAGCCTTGCGGAATTTCTCAAGCATAGGGGTGTGAATTACGGGCTTGTGTCGAGAATTTCGCTGTCCACTGAGAATCTGACTCGTGAGGAAGCAGCGCACATAGAGACGGAGTTACGCTACACGGGCTATCTTGAGCGTGAGGCACGAGTCGCAGAACGGATGAAGGGCTTTGACGCGACAAGGATACCTGAAGGGTTCGACTATGATTCTGTGAAGGGCTTGCGTGCGGAATGCCTCCAGAAGCTCAAGCACTACAGGCCGGAAAATTTGGGGCAGGCACTCAGGATTTCAGGAGTGACTCCGGTGGATGTGCAGCTGATATCCGTGATACTTGCGAGGAACGAAAGGAGTAATCAGCAGTGAGTGATGAGTGGATTGATGAACAGGAGCAGGAAGAGCAAAAAGAGCCCCGCAATACAGCCAGCATGATTGATGTTTGTGCGATGTTCCCTGAGGCAGCAAGGAGAGTCAAGATTCTGGAGGAGCTTAAACGTTCGTGGCCTTTAGTCGTCAGGAATCTTGCTAGGAGTTCAGAGCCTTATTGTTTGGGCGTGAATGAGCTATATGTGTGTACTGAGAACCCCACAGCAGCAGGGCAGTTGATGAAGATGAAGGGAACTATTCTGCGTGCGCTGTCCAGACATTGGGGATATGAGCCTATGGAAGAGTTTGTGCTGAAGATTACGGGAGAACGGGAGAAAGCCAAGAAGCTGGCGATCAAGAAACCAGCGCAGAGAGTCCCCCCGAAAATTGAGGTCAGCGAGGAGAAAGTCAGGGAGTACATGAAGGGCGCACCTGAGACTCTCCCCGAAGACATCAATTATGCTATTTCACACTGGTGGGCATTTCTGGAGGAACTGAGGCGCAGAAGTTAGGCCTTGGGTTTATCAGGAATGTGTATGATCAGGTTGTTAGTCCCGAACGTACTCAAGTACTGCACATTGCTGCACAGCTTCATCACCATCCTGATACCCACATTTTTCTCGGGGTTATCCTTGTCCTGAATGCTCATCCGGTAATGCTCCAGAGGGTTGAACGGTTTGCAGTCGTCCCGTATACGCAGGATAACTTCATCAGCTTTTGCCAGTATACGCAGGTAGATATAGTGCTGTTTCCCGTCAGAGAATCCGTGCTGAATGATATTGCCTCCCATCTCCTCAACACACAACGACAAAAGCATAGATGTCCTTTTGCTGAAGCCGTTTTCCTTGCAGAACTTCATAGACAGCCCCGCCATACCAGACACCTCAAGCATAGAATCCGCAACAAGTTCAAGCTCTTTGCCTT
>JAFTBT010000144.1 GCA_017455085.1 Synergistaceae bacterium | reverse complement strand
TTATTGCCGTTCGTGTTCACTGATGTACTGCGTGAGGACGCTGCCGTGAAAGCGCAGGCTCTAGATTTGCTCGGACAGTTGGGACTCGCTGAGTTTGCGGATGAAAAAGCCTCAAGCCTCCCGTACGGAGCGCAGAGGAGACTCGAAATCGCGCGTGCTTTGGCGACAAGACCGAAGTTTTTGCTGCTGGATGAGCCTGCTGCGGGAATGAACCCTCAAGAGTCTGAAGAGCTGCTGAAATTCATACGGAGGCTGCGTGATGAGTTTGACTTGACGATTCTGCTGATTGAGCATGATATGAAGGTAGTTATGAACGTATGCGACTACATTCACGTGCTGGATCAGGGAGTTCACATTGCACAGGGTACTCCTGAAGAAATCAAGGCTAATCCTCGCGTGATTGAGGCATATTTAGGGAAGGGGGCGGCCTAAATGGGAGAAGTTATGTTAAAGGTCGAGAAGCTCAACGTGAATTACGGTGCGATACATGCAGTGCGGGATGTCTCACTGACGATAAACCGGGGCGAAATAGTTACGCTGATCGGAGCAAACGGTGCAGGGAAGTCGAGCGTGATTCGCTCTATTATGGGTTTGACGAAGTGCAAGGCCGAAGAGATGACGTACACGTCTCCGCGCGACAACAAGACCGTAAATATTCTTGGCCGGCCTGCGGAAGATCACGTGAAGCTGGGAATCGCTATTAGTCCCGAAGGCAGAAGGATACTCCCGCAATTGACAGTTGAGGAGAATTTATCGTTGGGGGCATATACTCGCGATGACGTGAAGGGAATCGCTGAGGATATGGAGTATGTGTACTCGCTGTTCCCGCGACTGAAGGAACGACACCGCCAGAAGGGCAGCACTCTTTCCGGAGGAGAGCAGCAGATGCTTGCAGTGGGACGTGCGTTGATGAGTCGGCCTGACTTGCTGATGCTGGATGAGCCGAGTTTGGGACTTGCTCCGATTCTGGTTGATGAGGTGTTCGGAATCATACGGGAGATAAACTCTCAGGGCAGGACTATTCTGCTTGTTGAACAGAATGCATTTGCGGCACTGAAGGCTGCTCACCGGGCATATGTGCTTGAAGTTGGAGGCGTGAGTCTTTCGGGGACTGGTGCGGAACTGCTGAACGATCCGAAAGTCAGGGCGGCATATCTCGGAGGCTAAGACAACAAAAAGCTCCTCGCAAAACGGGGAGCTTATTTTTTTGCCTGAAGAGTTACTGGAACACTTTATGCGTATCGTTACGGCGGATGACTCTCGCGGGGTTGCCGTAGACTATCACGCTGTCCTCTATGTCGTGAGTCACAACTGCCCCCATACCGATAATCACGTCATTTCCGACCTTTACCCTGTCCCTGATACACGCTCCGAGTCCCACAAAGCAGCCGTTCCCGATTGAGACATGCCCGCCGGTAACAGCATACGGGCAGAACACGCAGTAATCCCCTACGGAGTTATCATGCTCAATCATGGCGTTCTTGTTGATGAGGCAGCTTTTGCCTACGCTGCATTTTGACGACACTACTGACCCTGCATGAAGAATTGTGCCGTCTCCAATGTGAGAGTCTGAGGCCAAGTAGTCGCACAAAGATATAGTGCCTTCGGTGAGATTCAGTGCTGCGAGTTTTTCGGAGAGTCTTTTGCGGTGGATGGGTTCACCCAGTGAGATAGTGATTGATGTGCGGGAACGGGAGTTGATTTCTGTATACTCATCAAACGAGAGAACTGGAACATTCAGAATTTCTTTAGGGCTGCTTGAGAGATATTCGCTGTCCACAACGAAACCGGCTATATTCTGGTTCATACTGCTGAAGATGTCTGCAATTTCGCGCGCTACTCCTCCGATACCATAGATATATCTTGCTGCTGTACTCATCTGAAAGTGTCTCCGTTCCTGAAAAAATAGTGAAAAAGCACACAACTATTTACAGTCTTATCTATCACTGTGTTATAATTAACACAGGACAAGATACGACAAAGAGCACAAGCTCAAAGTCATGTGCTGATTTTGAATGATGAAGATATTATAGCATAAAACTTGTCCCTATTTTTTATTCATCGTGCATCCGCCAACAAAGTTGAATCCCCTTAAGCACTAACGTAAAGCACTGTAAAATGTATCTGTGTTAATATATCCTCATCACTAATCTTTCACATTCAAAGGAGGTTTCTCATGAGCAGCTATATTCGCAGATTTTTCCGTCTGGCCTTTGCCCTAATCAGCACGGAATGGCAGGCTGTTACTGTCGTCATCCTCGCAAGCACCCTTCAGGCTTTCGCGGTGAACTACTTCACTCTGCACTACCACTTCCCGGATTTAGGGGTCTCCGGAATCGCAGTACTCACCAACTACGTTTTTGGGATCTCTCCGAGCTGGGTAATCCTGATCGGGAATCTAGCTCTTGCTTTCTGGGCTCGCAAGGATCTCAATCTTCACT
>JAFTBT010000143.1 GCA_017455085.1 Synergistaceae bacterium | reverse complement strand
TCTATAGCGTATGCGCAGAGAATGCTTCAGGCCGGCGTGCCTGTTGAGCTGCATGTAGTATCAGGAGCAACACACGGCTTTGAAGCGATATTCCCTGATTCTGAATTGAGTATTAAGGCTGTGAATGAGTACGTGAAGGCTATGGCTGATGCGTTGAAGTAGTTTCTGAAGGATGCAGCTCCGGTGAAAATATCGGGGCTGTTTTTTTGTGCTATAATCACGCAAAATCCATGAGTAAGAAGGTTGACAGAATTGCACAGAGTTAGTAACAGTTTGCAGTCAGAAATTCGCAGTCGGCTGTCTGATGCGGCTCACGAGTCTTCCGTCAATCTAGGAGGTACGTACCATGTTTAACCCAATCAGGTGGTTCTTGGATGTCAATAAAAAGTGTTCCAGTGCCATCGCAAAAATTTTCCCCAACACAAAATTTGATATAGACGCTCTGGATGCATATTATAAGGATCAGATATTCACCTCGCTTGCTGACGACTCCACAGTTGTCGATATAGGCGGCGGCAGAAGGTGGCAGTTCCAGAATCAGCGTCACAAGTTCAAGAACCTCAAAGTTATAGCAGTCGATATTTCTGCTGAAGAACTCAGCTATAACCACGATGCTGACGAAAAAATAGTCTTCGCTATGGGGACAGATGCCCGCCTTCCCATTGATGACAATTCCGTTGATGTAGTTACTTCACAGATGGTGCTTGAGCATATAGAGAACAACGACAACACTGTACGTGAAGTCAGCAGGATTCTCAAGCCCGGCGGCAAGTTCATAAGCCTGATGCCGAATAAGTTCGCGCTGTTCTCGATCATCAACCAAATACTGCCGCATAAGTTCGCACGCAAAGTACTCTATGCCATCCTCAATGATCCTTCGGTGAAAGAGATCCAGGGCTTCAAAGCGTACTACAATCAGACATATTATCCGGCCTTGCGCAATTTGCTAGAGAGATATGGATTTACTGACATCAAGTTTACATTGAGCTATAACCAGTCAGACTATTTCGGATTTTTTGTACCGTTTGCTTTGCTCTCTCTGATGTGGGATTGCTTGATGTACATCTTCGGTATAAAGCCTTTTTGCGCGTACATCAGCTTTACTGCCATTAAGTAGTCTGCTTAAGTATCAGAATAGCAGTGTGCAGGTAACAAGTATCTTTTCACGCACTGAAAAAAAAGACTCCCCCCGTTGTGTAAGGGGAGTTTGTGATTCTTAGTGCAGGAGTGAGAGTTCCACAGAAGCAATGTTGTAGTGCAGTTTTTCGGCCAAGTTGCGCAAGAATGGCTGTGTGTAGTTCAGGGTAGCCTTCTCCTCAAGCAAAAGCACAATATTTCCCTGATTGTTCACGAAAATATCACATACTTTCACGTTCGCCGGAGTGTCTTTCGTGATTCCTGCCTGCATGAGTTCTCCTCCGCAAGTAGCACCCTCAAGGTTCAGGCCGCTGGCATCTTCAGCCCACACAGTTACGTTGAAATCTTCGGGCTTGAGTGATGACGCATCGATCTTGTCGCCATTCATGTAGATCACTATCTTGTTGACGCGTTCACCGGCATCCAGAATCTCAGCCACTACGTCAAATTTATACGCACCCTTGTTCTCGGACGCAGCAGGAGCAGGAATCTTGTAGGCATTGTACGAAAAATCACCATCACTCTTAGCGAGGCTCGTCAAGAAATCTATCGTCCTGACTGTTCCGGTGGAGTCCACAACGTCATTATTGAGTGTGCGTTCCCAAGCGAAATGTTCACCGACAGTTCTGTAGCCATGGTTCGAGCTGGTGATGATTCTGTAGTATATGGGAGCGTCATTCTTGCGTTTGTTCGTCAAGTACCCGTATGCGTATTCTGTCCAAGTTGAGGAGATTACGGGGTCATTCTTTGAGTGAACGAGGAACAGCGGGACATTGCTTGCGGCGATTTTGTCGAGCCACGCGTCATAGTTCGCGAGGTATGCATCAGCGTCAACGGGCTTCTTGAGCTTCAGGTCTTTGTTGATCCATTCGGTTTTGTCTGGCTCAGCGTAAACTCCTCCGAGTCCAGCAACGGCGGTATCATTCTTCGAGATTGCAGCACACGAGATTAATGCACCGCTGAACATGTCGGGATAAGCAGCGAGCATCCTCTCACACATGAGTCCTCCGGCGGAGAGGCCGGCCAAGAATACCTGCTTGATGCCAAACTCTTCACATGCCCTCTTGATGATGGCTTCGGCTTCGTCTGACCAGTCATCTCCATACCAATCATCTGGAGCCTGAAACGCTAGGACGTATGCGCCTCTGAATTTTTCCTGAATGGGTTTGCTGGAGAAAGTTACTGCGAGACGATTTGCGGCGATTTGTGAGTAGTTGTTGCATGTGCCTTTGACTCCGCCCTCACCGTTGCCGTGAAAGGTTACGATCAGGATAGAGCCTGCTGAAGGTTTGTAGAGCTTGGACGAAATTTTGTCGGCTGGGTTGTTGATGTCGGAGTACTGGACGAAAGAGTCGGTGTCTGGGTTGACGTAGCCGAAAGTGTTGGGAGTGGTGGTGTTTTGCTCGAAGGCGGCGGCATGTGAGGAGATGGCAGCGGCAAGCACCATAGCGAGGGATAGAGAGAATCTGAGTAACTTGTTATGCATGGTTAGACCTCCTAAAAATGAGTATAGTGTGATGATTTTGGGATGAGTGAATGATATAGTGATGGATATTCTGTGTCAAATGATGATAAGCGGAATTTGTGTGATATAATCCCGTAAAATCCATGATAAGGAGGTTGACAGTTTTGCGGAAGGTCAGTAAAATTTTCGCAGTTCGCAGTTCGCAGTTCGCAGTTCGCAGTTCGCAGTTCGCAGTTCGCAGTTCGCAGTTCGCAGTTCGCAGTTCGCATATTCTTGTCCACTAAAATCCAAGTCTAACACAACACATTATCGACTCGGACACTCAACGGAGGAGTTTTCTCTATGACTGAGTGCGAGAGAATTATACAGCAGGGTATACTTCCGCGTGAGTTTTTCGTACCTGAAACCAGAGACGGCTTTTATGTCAGTGAGTTGCGCAAAAAGGTCTGGGCAGTTGAGCTTGATTTGCTGCTTGAGTTTGACAGGGTATGCAGGAAACACGGCCTGAGATATTTTCTGATCGCTGGGACTCTTCTCGGTGCAATCCGGCATAAGGGTTTTATCCCGTGGGATGATGATATTGACGTGGGTATGCTGCGAGAGGATTATGATGAGTTTATGAAACTGTCGGACGAGTTCAAGCACCCGTATTTTCTGCAGACTCCGTATACTGATCCCGAATACTTCTTTTCGTTCGCCAAGCTACGCAACAGCAACACATCAGCACTTAATAAAATGTTTCTATTTCAGAATGGCAACAAGGGAATTGTTATAGACGTATTTCCTTATGATAAAGTGAGTCCCGAAGACTTCGAGGAAGATTATAGCAAAAACCGTGAATTGTTCCGACTGAACTCAACGTATATGATGCTCTCAAATCCCTACCTGCAAGATACACCCAGAGTCAAAGAATCCCCCGGCGGAGACCCTATAGCTCGTTACGAGGAAGCAGAACGTACCGCTAAGAAGCATCAGCACAAGGATACCGGATATATTTCCGGCATGATGTGCACTATTTACGACATCAGCAAGAAACTTTTTCATTATGAGGACTTCTCTTCGTTATGCGATGTGGAATTTGAGGGCTTAACATTCCCAACAATTGCAGGGTATGACCGCGTACTCAGGACAATATACGGGGACTATATGCAGTTTCCTCCTGTTGAGGAACGCGGAAAATGGCATAAAGGCGCGATCTTCAACCCTGATGTTCCGTACAAAGACCTGCTGGAAAAATACCGCTCCGCTCCGTTTCCGGCTAATCTTGGCGGTCTGTAAACTACTATCATCAGCACAAAAATTCCCCCTGCCTTCAAGACTAGGGGGATTTTTTCTACCTGCCTTTTGCTTCTGACTCCAGCTCCTCCATTTTGGGGGCTGCCTCATCAGCGATTAATCTCCCGTCCCGGAATCGCAGCACCCTCTCGCTCCACGTCGCTATCTCCGGCTCATGCGTCACCAGAATCACCGTGATCCCCTGTTTGTGCAGGCCTGTAAAGATATTCATGATCTCCACTGTAGTTTTTGTGTCGAGATTCCCTGTCGGCTCATCAGCAAGTATTATCGGAGCTTCACCCACTATCGCCCGGGCTATAGCCACTCTCTGCTGCTGCCCTCCCGACATCTGCGCAGGCCTATGGTGCAGTCTCTCACCCAGCCCCACACGCTCAAGAGCCTTCACCGCCGCTTTACGCCTCTCCGCACTCCCGACACCACGGTACAGCAACGGCAGCTCCACATTCTCCACAGCGTCAACTCTAGGAAGCAGGTTGAACCCCTGAAACACAAACCCTAATTTCTGGTTGCGTATGTCGGCTAATTCTGCTTTGGTCTGGTCCTTCACGTCCACACCGTCAAGCTCATAATGCCCCGATGTCGGCACGTCAAGACACCCCAGAATATTCATCATGGTGGACTTCCCAGAACCAGAAGGCCCCATCACGCACACGAACTCCCCGCGCTCAATCGCAAAGCTCACTCCGTCCAGAGCATGCAGCTCAATATCTCCGGTCTTGTAGATCTTCACGAGGTCTTTCACTTCGATTATGCTCATTATCTCGGTCCTCCACCGCCTCTTTCGCCACGTCCGCCTCTGGGTGCGCCGAAAAGTCCGCCCTGTGTTGTAGTGCCGGTCTTCACTCCTGCTTGAGCATTCACCACTAAACTCGTACCCTCACGCAAAACCTGACGGGGTCTTCCGGATCTGTCGGGTCTCTCTGCGCTGTCGGGTCTTGCTGGTCTGTCTGATGATTTCTCGCTCACCAGCTCCACAAATCTGCTGTCAGTTATACCTATCTCCACCTGCACCGGACGCATCATCACTCCGTCACGTTCCGGCCACAAGATTCCGGACTCCAGAGACTTTTTCTGCGTGAGTATGTCCCTGTCGAACGATATCGTGTTCAGCAATCCTTCAGGCGGAGTGAATCTCAATGCTGCCACCGGTATTCGCAATACGTTCTTGGCCTTCGCAGTCTCGATCGAAACGTTCGCAGTCATTCCCGGCTTGAGCTTAAGCTCCGGATTGTCGACATGTATTATCACAGTGTAAGTTACTACGTTGTCGCTGGTGTTAGGTGCGATTCTGACCTGCATAACTTTTCCCGTAAAAACCTCATCAGGAAACGCATCCACCCTGAAAGTAACATCCTGCCCTTCCTTCACAGTGCCTATATCCGCCTCGTCAACTTTGGTCTCGATCTTCATGCGCGTCAAGTCTTCTGCAACCTTGAACAGTGTAGGAGTCTGATAACTTGCTGCGACTGTCTGGCCTGCGTCAACCTGCCTGTCTATCACTACTCCGTTTACCGGCGAAGTTATGCGCGTGTAGTTCAGGTTAGTCCTTGCGCGTTCAACTGCTGCTTTCCCCTGCAAGACTCGTGATCTGGCTTCCTGAAGGCTTGCTCTCTTCATGGCTGCGTCCGTTTCGCTGGTGTCGACCTCACTGCGGGCTATGAGCTTGCGTGCGAAAAGTTCCCTGTTGCGGGCTAATTTTCTCTCTGCGTCTGCGAGTGAGGCTTGTGCGCTGTTTGCGGCGGCTTGATACACGGCTAGGCTGGCTTCGGATTCCCTGACTGTCAACTGCAACACAGAAGGGTCTATCAACGCGATGAGCTGCCCTGCTTTGACCTGCGAGTTGAAGTCTACATAGATCTCCTGCACCGTACCTGATACCTGCGTCCCAATTGCTACTACACTTATTGCGTTAAGCTCTCCCGTCGCAGTAACTGTCGAGAGAATATCTCCCCTAGTGATTGCCGCAGTAGTTAGGCCGTAAGTTACGGGGTCTTCGTGGAAAAAGTAGAAGTATATTCCGTAGCCTATGCCCGCAAAAATCGCCAGTAATAATAATTTCTTGAATCCTGCCCTCATGTTTTACGCCCCCTGAATCTGTCGTAATATGGTCAATTGTTCGGGTGATACCGCTATGTTCTCCGCATTGAGCTTCCCGAGCGGAACGGTCTTGTTTGTGCCGTGATAGTCGCTTCCTCCAGAGATGAAGAGTCCTCTACGCTGAGCCTGCTTCACGAGCCACTCACATTGTTGTGATTTATACTTCGAGTACCAGCACTCCAGACCCTTAAGCCCGCAAGCAACAAGCTCATGCAGTACAAGCCTGAATGTCTGCTCCGGAAGTTCCTGCTCACCTTCACCGCCTAACGGATGCGCCCACACAGGTACTCCTCCGGAAGAGAGTATGGCTTTCACGGCGAGGCCTGCGTCGATTCTGCTGGGGCCTGCTTTGCACTTGTCGATGTAGCGGGTGATAGCTTCCTGCCTGTTTTTTGCGAGTCCCTTAGCGACAAGCATGTTTGCTAGATGTGGTTTGCCCACGCTGGGAATCTTGAGGAGATAGTCCATTTCTTCATCAGTGAACGTGATTCCGAAGTTCGACCGTAAAATCTCGATGCGCCTATGGAATTTCCTGTGCCTGAGTTCGTCTCCGGTGCGTAGTGCTGCCTGAAAATCCAGATTGTTCTCGTCATAGTTCAGGCCAAGTATATGGCACTTATGCCCGCCCTGAGTCCTGCAAGAAAACTCGATACCCTGAATGAATCTGAAGCCCTGAGGAATTATGCGCTTAACGGCCATTGCTCCGCGTATAGTGTCGTGGTCAGTAACAGCAAAAATGTTTATGCCGGCCTTCTGGAGATTCCAGAGCAGATTTGCGGGAGAGTCCGTGCCGTCCGACGCGTCAGTGTGTATGTGAATATCTACTGTGCTTACCATTCGTGAGTTCCTCCGTCAATTTCCGGCGGCAAGTGTCCCAAAGCCTCGTCGAGATTCGCCCGTGCGGTCTGTGCGTCATAGAGTGCCTGATAGTACGAGTAGCGCGCATTAGCCAGAGCCATAACAGCATCACTCAATTCTAGGGGGTCTCCTACGCCGACTTCATAGCGTCCCTGAGCAAGAGATAAATTCTCCTCCGCATACTGTACGCTGGATTCTGAGGACTTCACGCGGTCGATTGCATTCGCGAGTGAGAGTGCTGCACTTCTGACGCTGTAGGTGATACTCTGCCTGAGACTCTCGACATCCGCATTCACTGAATCCAGGTTAGCCCTTGCCTGTTCGACTCCTGCCTTCATAGCTCCGCCGTCAATTACAGGCACACTCATGTTCACGCCTATGTTGTACTCGTTCGTGGAGCTTTGGCCTTCACGTTTGGTGAATGAGCTTCCTGCTGAACCGGTAATGCTCGGAGAATTTGCCCGTGCTGCGTTCGTGATTGCGAGTTTATTGCCGCGAACGTCATGCATGAGTTTCCTGAAGTCGGGCCTGTCAGTGAGTGCCTGAGCTATGAGTGCATTCACGTCATCTGCGGGCTGTGGCAGCAATAATTCTGTGGCAAGTGCAACGTTGAACGGGCCGTGTATGTCCGTACCCATTGCGACACGAAGAGCTTCCTGCGACACAAGAATATCGTTCTCGGCCTTGAGGAGCGATACTCTTGCGCTTGCTACGTCAGCCTGTGCCTTCGTGACCTCGATGAATGCGCTGTTGCCCACGTCATAGAGTCCCTGTGCGGTCTTGAGGTGTCCCTCCAGATTTGTAAGCTTTTCGCGTTCGACGTCCCTGTTGAGGATCTTAAGCACCAGATCGTAATATGCCCTCTTTGCGTTCGCAGTAACACTCACCATAACACTGCGCTCTGATTCTTGAGAGCCCAGCAGGTTTTCTGTGCGGATGGCTTTTTGCAGGCGATTGCGTCCGGTGTCATATAGGAGCTTTTGTGCGGTAACAGAAAGAGTCTCGGAGTGGGCTTTGTCATCCCAGTAGTCATAAGTCCCTGAATATCTGGCTGAGGCGGTGAGATTGAGGGTGACTCTGTCGTTTGCGCGGAGGGCTTCGAGCTGAGCTGCGATGCTTTTTGTGGAGGCTTTGGCTTTGGTGAGTGATGGGTGGTTCAGAATCGCGAGGGTTAAGCATTCCTCAATAGATAGCCCGGCAGTTTCTCGAATACTATCATGAACGCCAGAAGTGTCTTGTGCGTATGAATTTATGCATGAAGACAGAAAGAATATCAGTGTGAGTAATAATAATAGTCTGCGCATGAGAAAAAAGCTCCTGAGAATAAAATTAGACCCCATGAAGTTATGCATTATACATAAAATCACAGAGTCAAGTATATTCGGCTTGTATGAAAAACGTGTGAAGTGCTAGCCTCTGGTAATCTCTGTGTTGGCCATTTTCTCGTACACTAATGCAAGCGCGCTGTGGTCGCACTGACCGTTGCCGTCATTATGGAGTATCTTCATCATCTCGAAGACCTGAGCAGTGAGCGGCGTGGGAGAGTCTACAGCTTTTGCTGCGTCAAAAACGTTATTGAGATCCTTGATGTGCAGATCGATCTTGAACCCGGGTTTGAAGTTCCTGTCCATAATCATCGGAGCTTTTGCGTCCATGACTGTCGAGCCAGCGAGTCCGCCTCTGATTGCCTGATAGATCGATTCCGGATTCACGCCTGCCTTCTTGCCGAGCATTAACGCTTCACTGACTGCCGCGATGTTCACAGCGACAACGATCTGGTTGCACAGTTTCGTGACGTTGCCTGCGCCTATGCCTCCGCAGAGTACCACGCTCGAACCCATAGCCTTCAGCACCGGCTCAAACTTCGCGAAAACTTCGGGCTTTCCTCCGACCATGAAGCTGAGTGTGCCGTCAATGGCCTTAGGCTCTCCACCGGACACAGGAGCATCGAGCATATCGATCCCCTTTTTTGCGAGGGCATCGGCGATTTCGCGGCTTGCTATGGGGTTAATCGAGGACATATCTATGAACGCAGCACCATTCTCCATGTGGTCGGCTACTTTGTCGTCCTCAAGCATGACGCTCTTGACGTGTGGAGAGTTCGGAAGCATGGTGAGTACAAGCTCTGCACCTTTTGCTGCGTCTACAGCATTTGCGGCGGCGACAGCTTTACCCTGCCCGAAAGCTACTACGTCATCGATAACTGCTTTTGCGCGGTCGTATACGCGGAGTTCGTGGCCAGCTTTGATGAGGTTTTTGGCCATAGGTTTGCCCATGATGCCCAGACCTATAAATCCTATCTTCATGAATTTTTGCCTCTTTTCTTTGGGGATATGATGTAATTATATCAGAGCAGAATATCTAGCTGTGCCAGAAAATCATCAATCTCATCTTCCGTGTTGAAGTACCCCGGCGAGACTCTCAACGCCCCCTCCGGAAATGTCCCAAGTGTCTTATGCGCTGATGGTGCACAGTGCAGACTCGGCCGCGTCTCAAACCCCACGCGGGACAGCCTCTCCGCTAGTGTTCCGTTGTCCACACCATCAACGTTGAACGCAAACACCGACATCCTCCCGTCCATGCTGTGCTTTCCTGCAAGAGCTACACCCTTCCGACTCATAAGCCCCTCAAGTAGTCGCAAACCCAATCCCCGTTCACGTTCAGCAATATTCTTCAGGCCTGTAGTCTTCAGCCAATCCAGAGCCGCATTCAGTCCAGCAATACCCGGTAAGTTTGGAGTCCCTGCCTCGAATTTGTCGGGCATATCCTCAGGCTGATACTCTAGGTGCGAATAGCTTCCTGTCCCTCCGGTGATCAGCGGCTCAACCCTCGCAGCAAACTCCGGACTCCAGACTATGCCACCCGTTCCCTGCGGCCCCATCAGTCCTTTGTGTCCGGTGAAGCACAACGCAGCCAGTCCAAGCTCCTCAGCGTTCAGGGGCAACACTCCGGCGGTCTGGGCAGTGTCAGCCACAAGAGGCACTCCGAACTTCGTACACACCTCCGCAGATTCTTCGAGGGGCTGGATAGTTCCGCATACGTTGCTCGCGTGGGACATGACCACCAAATCGTACTTAGCCGCAGAAAGTTCACGAGCCAGTTCCGAAACGTCAAGCCTCCCCACAGAATCGCAGGCTAGCACCTTCACACCGACTCCATGCCCTTCCAGAAAACGCAGCGGACGCATCACGGCGTTGTGTTCCATTGACGTGGTGAGTACATGCATTCCGGGCTTGAGATAGCCGCGCAGAACTATGTTGATTGATCCCGTGATGTTTGACGTGAAAGTTACGAGCATTGGGTCAGCGTCATCATACCCTCCGAAAAATTCAGCCAGCTTTATCCGGCAGTCCAGAATAATATTCATTGTGTTCATGTCCCGCTCTGACGAAGAACCTCGTGCAACATTTGCGCCTCCGTTGAGCAGAAAGTTACTCATGGCTTCACTGACGCATTCAGGTTTCGGCCAAGTAGTGGCTGCGTTGTTGAGGTAACATGTTTTCATTACTGTATCAGCTCCTGTTTGAGTAATTAGCTTCTTGCGGAAATGTATAAACAACAGCTCTTACCACGAAAAACTGCACACACCGCAAATTTATCTCCATTAAGCAAAAAAATTCCCCCGCCAGCTCCACGCCAACAGGGGAAATATCTACGCTTACTTCTCCAGAATCACCGTGTACCCGCCTTCACGATCCTGTGTGCTGACTCTCCAGCCCTTGTTCTCCGCAAAACGTGATACATTGTTCCGTGAAGTCGCTGTGTCTACAAGCACCTCAACACGTCCGCCGTCAAGCCCAGCAAGTGCCTTCTTCGTCATCAACACAGGCTGCGGACACGACAACCCCGAAGCATTCACCGTGATAACATCGCTCATGATTCTACGCCCCTTTCTCCCTGAACATCACGCCAACGCACACGCAGAACACCAGCCCGATGATCGTAACATGCGCTCCGTATGCTCCTATGCCTGCACCGCTCGATGCCGCCGAAAAATTATGCGCTACTGCTGCACCTGCAAGCATACCCAGCACGAAGATTCCTGCGTCAGAGTCTCCCTCGCCTGCCATGATGAGCTGACGGCCGGGACATCCTCCAGCAAGTGTGAAGGCTAATCCAGACAGTACCATTCCGAGAAAGTTCCAGAGCTGATCAGTGTGAGCTACTGGCTGTGCTTCATAACCTGGCTTGAAGTTTCCGAGTGCATAGTTCGCCGCAAAAGCTACAACCGTGAACGCAATAATGCCCTTCAGCAAATACCCGTCACGCATCATAATGAAGTCCCTGATTGCTCCGACAGTGCAGAATCTACTACGCTGACCAAGCCACCCGACAACAAGACCAGCACCCAGAGCCATCAACACAGGTGCATGCATTGAGCCGGGACCGGAAGTCGAGAAGAATACTGGAGCGTTTTCACCGAACTTCGGCGCGAAGAACAGCAGTGCGAGAAGTGCAGCAGCTATCAACGGCATAATCAGGCCCGCAGGTTTGGGGTTGGGCTCCGCGGCTCCGAGACTGAAGCCCTGCCACAAGAATATTATCCCGATTAGGACTCCGACTATCAGTCCGCATATACCATAAATTGCGTTGAGGTCTCCGCCAGCAAGACGCAGATACGCCCTCCACGGACAGCCCAAGAATACCAGTGCACCCAGCATCGCGAACAGGCCGAGCCCGAATCTGACTGCAGGGGATGATCCGCCGCGTGGGGAATACTCACGGAAAATTAGTGACGAGATGAATGATCCTAGTATGAACCCGGGAATCTCCGGCCTGATGTACTGAACTACACCAGCCCTGTGAAAGCCTAATGCTCCCGCAATGTCGCGCGTGAAACATGCCACACAGAAGCCCATATTGCCGGGGTTGCCGAAGCGTGTTAGTGCCACCGCTATTAACCCGATGATACCTCCGGCGATCAACGGGCCGTGTCTAGACGTTAAAGCCTTGTCCATGAAAATTTATACCTCCTGGAAAAATTTATGTATCACCCCCCAGAAAATTACAGGGGGGCAATAACTCATAACGCACCCTAGCGCGTAATGTTTTCGTTCACATGAAGCTATTACTCCCCTGCATGATTCTTACTCTGTGAAAACTGTCTGCTCGGTTATTTCCGTCTGCAATGCCCTCAAGGCGCGCTCAACGAGTCCCCTGCGAATAGCCTTCTCCTCTTCCGGAGTCTTGCTTGGGTCTCCGAACGGATGAGGTATCGCGATCGTAGGGACTATCCTGTTTGCGCCGACCGTCTGCGAGATCGGAACTATCGTACACATATGCACGACCGGTAACATGCGCTCGATTTCCTTGACCATCGTTGCCCCGCAACGTGTGCATGTCCCTCAAGTGGACGTGAGAATCACCGCAGTGACTCCATCAGCTACGAGCCTGTTCACGATTTCCGCACCGAACTTTTTTGCGTTTGCTACTGAAGTTCCGTTGCCGACTGTCGTGTAGAACTTGCTGTGAAGTTTCCCGATAGCTCCCTCACGCTCCAAGTCACGCAGCACGTCCACAGGCAGCACTCTATCCGCGTCCTGATCCGCATACGTGGCATCATACCCTCCGTGAGCTGTGCAGTATGTCTCGCTCGTCAGGTCATACACTCCCGAAATATCGTACTCCCCGAATTTGCTCGCGCTTGAGGCCTCGATATGGTCTGGGTTGCCTTTGGGACATATTCCCCCTGAAGTTACGAGGGCTATCGTTGCGTGCTTGATGTCCTTCACCGCTGGCTGAGGGTCTACTCTGTCGAACACAGGCATCCTGTACTCGGTTGCGAACTGTTCACCCTTCAGCTTGGCCGTGAACATGTCAACACATCTTTCTGCGGCGAGCTTGTCGTAGAACTTGTTGCGTCTGATTCCGCGCTCAATATACCCTTCTGATTCTGGAGAGCCTATATCTTCACGCTTGAGGAGCTTCACTGTCAGAGCAGCCATCGCAGGGACAGCCTTACGCATTCCCGCAGCACTGTCCGTAGTCTGGATGATCCATGCTGATTTTCTGTACATCTCCACGCCGGGATTCTCTGGGTACATTCCGGAAATCACAGGGATTCCGAGATTCTTGCTGACCGCGTCACACACAGCTCCGCATGCAGTACCATAACGCCCCGCATTGAACGCAGGCCCCGCAATAAACGCATCGGGTGCATACTCGCGAATCATGCCGAGAATCTTTGCTGTAGCTTCGTCCATGTTCGACGCAAAATAGGAGTCCCCGCAAATCACAGTAGCAACTATTTCTGCTTCCCCCTTCAGTGCAGCTTTTAGTGCCATTCCCGGCCCGACAACACCAGCGCGAATTTCGGGCATATAGTCAGCTTTGTCCTCGCCGCCGATTCCTGCATAGAACTGGTTAATGTAGTGCACTATCCTGTACGCCATAGTGTTCACCTCCCTTTAGAGTGTATATGCTCCGAGCTTCGTGTAGCCCAGCTCACTAGTTGCGCCGGTGATAGCCTGAAGTTCCACCGTGATGCTGCCATCATCCGCAAGTGAACCCTGCCAGCCTCCTGCGATAACGTTTGCTTCTTCCGCGTAACCGATAACCTTGCTCATTGCGGGGAGGAGAATCACTTCGTTGGCGTTCCCTGCCGTAACACATGCATCACCTTCCGGACATGAATCGGCGAGTGACTGGCTTGCACCATCTTGGCCGGCGTATTCGTCAGTGAGCAGAGCGGTCTTAATCCCGAGCTGTTCTGCTTTGCGGCAGTTCATGATCAGATCCGCGTCAGGGTTACCGAATCCCTCTTCAGTGATGACGACTCCGTCAAGGCCGAGCATTCCCGCGAGTTTCGTTGCGTAGCTTGAGCTTCTGCGTTTGTCGGCGAGAGTCACGTTCTCGTTCGTGATGATGACTCCCACAAAATTGAAGTCCTTTCCGTGGCGCCTGAGCATTTCAGCGATTACGGGGTTGTTCTGGTGAGAGTAAGTGCTGTTTTTGTCGCAGGCAGATACGCAGTTTCCGGAGACTATTGCGCCGTCCATGACCTCAAGCGGAGAAATCAGGGTAGGAAGAATTTTCTTGACATCAACGCCGTAAAGATATGTATCGTGAAGTAATCCCTGTGTTTGCAGCATGTAGATATAGCCCACTTTCGGCAGCTCAGGGTATGAGTTCATAGCGTCCTTGAGTGTCGCAAATTCATACGTCTCAACAGAGTCAGCCTTCACGTTTGAGCAGGCCTTAGCGAGATATGCGGCGGCATTGAGTCCGGCCATCCTGCAAGCGGCTTCGTAGTCGTGTTTGTCCATTCCTGAATCAGCAGGCTCAAGCACAAGCACAACGTTGCAGGTTTTGGAGTACGGAGTGTATTCCGCACCAACACCCGACATGTCGACTATGCCCTCCTGAAAACGCACGAGCTTTCCGGCTGTCAACACTGCACACCCGGAGAGTACTAGAGTTTTTCCTTCGCCTACGGTCTCGACATCGCTCAACATTCCCGGAAACACTTGGCCTTTGCCTGAGAGCTTGTAGCGCGGCTCGATCACGTCCTTCACGGGCATAATGCGGGTACTTTCTCCGGGCATGGCGATATCCGCATCAATGTGGCTGCCTAAACGCGAGTCTTCGGCTATCAGTGAGAGTAACTCTGCTTTGTTGATCGAGAGTACTCCGTCAGCAAAACCGGTACTGTCCGCAAACTTCAGGCTCTTGACGTGGAGCCTGTGTAGTTCGAGTTTCATCAATATCCCTCCTTTGTGATTAACCCATACTGTTCAAGGCTAGCCCTCATCAGTTCGGAGTCTATATACGCATAATCTTTCCGAGTGAGTTCGTCGAGTTCACAGGGCAGAATGATTTTGCAGGACTGGTATATGCGTACAGCGTCTTCTATGAGCGTGAGGGAGTCCATATCTACGGAGCCTATGTGTGTATCAAGTAAGACTGACCTGTAGGGCTGGTGATTAGGCCTGAGATTTCCGCAAAGAGGGTGAGTCAGCAAGATGCTTCCTGTGTGTATGATGTCTCTTGCGCGAATCAGCACGTCCAGAGATGAGGCAGCTATGATTTCTGCTGAGCCTGTATGACGTGAATAATACGTGTTGTTCGTAACCAGAGTAAGCAAATTCTTCGCCTTCTTTCTCTTCGTGATCATGAATAGTATGGATAAATATTCGTGGATTAATAGGATTATAGCAAATTTGTGTGTGTCTGATTAGGTGCATAGTGAACTGCGTGAAAATGTATAACGGCTCAGCAAAAATATCAACGTGAAACACTTCCCGGGCCTTCCTCCCAAAGACTCACAGCTCCGTCACTCTCTAGGAGTCTCTCCGCCAGCTCCACGAACCTCCGAGCCGCATTCTCAGCACTCCACAACCCCGAAACTGTCTCGTACGCATTCCGGCCAAGCTGTGAGATTCTCGCAGGAGCATCCAGCAGCGCGCTCACCTTCTCCGTCAGGTCGTCAATGTCTCCATCACGGAAGAGCAGCCCGTTGTGGTCATTCTTCACCAAGTACGGCACAGAACCTATCCTGTCCGCAGCAACAAGCACGCACCCGCTGTTCATGGACTCGTTCGCAACCACTCCCCAGCCTTCGCCCCTGTCCGACGTGAACAGGAATATACTTGCCTTCTCCATCTCCGTACGTACCTCATCGACCGGCAACGCTCCTGTGAGTTCCACACAGTCATGCAGCTTCTTGGCCGAAATCATGCGGGCTATACTCTCCTGCATTTCCCCAGAGCCGACAATCTTGAGCCTGAAAGATTTTCTCTGTGCCTTGAGATTCTCCGCAAGCTTCACCGCTAAATCCGGATGCTTCAAGTCAAGGAATCTCCCTGCCCATAAGATTCTGCCCTTCTCCTTGCGCGAGATCAGCCCGTCAACATCATCATACCGTTTCACTTCAGGGAAATATCCCCACCTGTAGGCCTTCCCTCTGAACAGCCCGCATACGTTGTAGTCCCACGCAGCAAACGCAGACGCACACAGCAGGTAGAATTTTGCCTTAGGGTCTCGCGCCTGAGTCCTGCCTCCAGAATATCGCCTATACTTCACGAATCTAGCTATGTCCTTCAACAATGGCCCCTTGAAGAATCTTTCACTCTGCATGAACGTAATTTTCTCCAGTGCTAACCTGCTGCTTACGACACTAACCGGCATCCCTCCGACTATCACGCATTCGGACTCGTTGATGAGATTCTGGGCTTCACGTTCTGATTCTGGACTCTCGTATGCGCGGACAACAAACGGAGCTTGATTCATGTCCTTGTAGCCGATCGTAAGCCTCTTCTGGTTGAACGGGGTCATCGCTATAAACGCATAATCATCGCCGTAAATCCTCACAAATTCTTCCGCTAATGCCTTCTGATGATGGTTGAAGTAGTTCGACACAAATACTAGCCTCTTGCTCATGAACATATCCCCCTTTGTGTGCAATTACTCGATTCTGAACGCCAAGCACGTAACGTTGTCGTGTCCTCCGCGCTCAAGTGCAGCATCCACCAGCCCGTTCACCGCATCCGCAGGCTCAGGGGCAGCGTTCATGATGGCGGCAATCTCCCTGAACGTCAACATGTCCGTCAACCCGTCCGAACACATCAGCCCTCCGGAGTTATCTGCGAAGTCGAACCTTCTGCTTGCGTCCGGCATAGCTCCCCATTCCTCAGTGTCCCCCAGATACCGCATGAGTATGTGCCTTTCGCGGCTTTTCTCCGCCTGAGCGTAGGTGAGCATCCCCATTCGTGCCTTCTCTTCCGCGACGGTGTGGTCTTCAGTTACGCGCAACAGTCTTCCGTTGTTGACCCTGAAGCCACGTGAATCCCCCAAGTTGTAGAGCGTGAATGACTCCTCCCCGATTACGGCCATAACCAGAGTCGCACCCATACGGATATTCTGCGAGTGCATGATGTCGAGCAATTTTGCGTTGGTGTCCCTGACGTACTTGTACACAGATTCGTAGCCTATACTTTCGTCCGGGTTGATGCCCTGAAGGATTCTGCTGGAATGTTCATGCAGGGTCTGTACTGCCGTGATTGAGGCAAGCTCTCCGGAAGATTCGCCACCCATCCCGTCACTGACAGCAAACACGCATGGAGTCGATGTTATGCCGCTGAGGAAGTACGGCCTTTCACGTTCGGATTCTGTCATGAAGATTCCGTTGCAGAAAAAGTTATCCTCGTTGTTTTTCCTGACATGTCCGACATCTGAACGCACAGCAAATTTCACCTGAAGTGTCATGATTTTCACCGCCTGATAGATTCTGAGATGAGAGAATTATAATGCACACCAACAAATTATTCTGAACGGGGGAGAACATCATGAAGAGCCTCACACGCGACTTTTTCCAGAGGGATGCTATCACGCTCGCACAATGCTTACTCGGAAAAATACTAGTTCATGATTCTGATGAGGGCAGGACTTCAGGAATCATCGTAGAGACCGAAGCATATTCCGGTCCGGAAGACAAAGCCGCTCACACCTTCAACAGCCGCCGCACTTCACGAACAGAGATAGTTTTTCACGAAGGAGGCCGCGCATATATCTATCTGGTCTACGGTATGCACTGCTGCTTCAACATCACCGCCAACGTCTCAGGCAAACCAGAATGCGTGTTAGTGAGAGCGTTACAGCCCATTGACGGCCTCGACATCATGAAGTCCAGACGGAAGACATCAAGCCTCGTGAATCTCTGCAACGGCCCGGGCAAACTATGCTCTGCTATGGGGATTACGCGCGAACTTTACGGAGCTGACTTGTGCGGTGGTGAGCTGTATATTCTGGATGGTGAGTGTGCTGACGTGAAGATTGCTGCCTCAACACGAATCGGCATAGATTACGCAGAAGAGTACAGAAATATGCTCTGGAGGTTCTATGTTGATGGAAATGCATATGTCTCACGCGGAAAATAGCTGCCTTGCTGGTGATGAATACGTCTCACGCGAAAAAATAACACCGTCCGCATGGCTTTCACACGAACGGTGCAGAGTGTTTCAGGATTGATAGCTACTCTGTTTCTTTGCCCCAGAGTCCTTTGTTGGCTTCACGTGCCTCACGCTGGAAATGCACAAACAGATTCGCATACCGTGAGTTCGGCTGAATCGTCATCAGCTGCGCATACCCGTCAAGCAATAATCTGGCGTTGTACATGTTTTTGCGGATGGCTTTCTCGTCATCGAGGTCTTTCCCCTTCGGCTCCTTCAGCCATACATACGCAAGCATCCTGTCGTACCTGTCCTTAGGGTTCACGTCCGTCTGAAGCCATACAGTTTTGTCGGTCAGGCTCTTTTTCGTGAAGTCGCTGGCCTCTTTCCCGTAATACTGCACGGGCTTGTTGGGGTGTACTGTCTCCGGAGTGTCCACACCCAAGAATCTCACGCGCTCCTTGAGATACTTGCTGCCGTCGTCAAACACGAACGACACCACCATAGTATCCCCGTCAATGACTCTCTCTACTTTTGCTTTGTAGACGGTGTTGCGCCGAAGCTCAAGGGACTCGAGGGCATTCGGGCCTTTGTGGTAATGATACTCTCCGGTTGTTTTGTCGTAGTGTCCACCGTTTGCGTCGAGCTTGCCGGGATGAGCAAATGCTGTTGCTGCGAACACCAACACTAACATTACTGCTAATACTTTGCGCATAGAATCAAATCCTTTCACATTAATGTAGTAAGTCATAGATTACCCTTACGAAGAATAATGATAGCACTATTAGAATCACAGGCCTCACGATTTTAGCTCCGCCCCTCTCGAAGAATCTCGCTCCGATATAGTTACCGGCTATGCTGAAGACTCCGGCAATCACTCCCAGCGGAATAATCACCTTTCCGTTCGCGAAATACACTGCAAGCGCGGCAATATTCGTGGTAAAGTTGATGGCTTTCGTGACTCCGTTGGCCTTCTGTACGCTCAGCCTAGCAGCTCCGGCCAAGAGCAGCAGCATAAACGTTCCTGCACCGGGCCCGTAAAACCCATCGTAGAACCCCGCAAAGAACGCCACTAATGCGCACACTACACACGTCCGGCGCGTAATCTCCTCGTGAGAATTTTGCTCCTCACGCAATAAATCCTGACTCCTGAAAACGTAATAGGCAGTTACGGGAAGAATCACCAGCATCAGAATCTTGAAGATATAATCACTGATGAGGAGAGCTGTTTTTGCCCCGAGTGATGAGCCTGTTAGCGCGAAAACTACAGCCATTGCGGAGAGCTTGATTGGAATCCAGCCGTTGAGCATGAATTTCGTGAAGGCTATGGACAGTCCCATTGCAGAGCTGATTTTGTTAGTGCCTATTGCCACATGAACAGGACACCCCGCGATCAGGTATGCAGGCACAGTGATTAGCCCGCCACCGCCTCCGATAGCGTCAACGAGTCCGCCGAGAAACACCAACGGGCATATGATGAGTAACTGTGATGCGTTCCACATTATGCTCACCTGTTGAGGAGCGGCCGCCACCAAGACTCGTTTGCCAGATACCACGCAATAGTCTTCTTGATGCCGACACTAAATTTTGTCTCAGGAAGCCACCCCAAACGCTGATGTATTTTCGTGGGGTCGATAGCGTAACGTAAATCATGCCCCTTCCTGTCCGTCACAAAGTGTATGAGTGATTCAGGTTTGCCGAGTTCAGCGCAAATCAGCCTCACAATGTCGATGTTACGCATTTCGTTGTGTCCGCCTATGTTGTAGATTTCGCCTTCGGATTCCTCATCATGAATAATCATGTCGATGGCTCTGCAGTGATCCTCAACATAAAGCCAATCCCTTACGTTAATACCTTCTCCGTAAACTGGGAGGGGCTTATCGTGAAGGGCATTGATGATCATTAACGGGATGAGTTTTTCGGGGAAATGATACGGGCCGTAGTTGTTCGAGCAGCGGCTAATGCTCACGGGCAGGTTATACGTTCTGTGATACGCAAGCACAAGCAAATCAGCTCCGGCTTTTGACGCAGAATATGGCGACGACGTGCGTATGGGTGTGTCCTCCGTGAAGAATAGATCCGGGCGGTCGAGGGGCAAATCTCCGTAAACTTCGTCGGTGCTGACTTGGTGGTAGCGTTTTATGCCGAACTTCACACACGCGTCCAGCAATACACCTGTTCCCAGAGTGTTGGTGAACAGAAAGATTCCCGGGTCGTTGATTGAGCGGTCAACGTGAGACTCTGCGGCGAAGTTCACGACTATATCGGGCTGCTCTCTCTCGAAAAGCTCGTAGATTCTTGCGCGGTCGCATATGTCCAGTCTGAAGAAGTCTATTTTCTCCTGAGCAATAACGTCCTTGAGGGTGTCGATGTTTCCTGCGTAGGTGAGCTTGTCGATGCAAATGATTCTGTCTTCGGGGTGAGCCTTCAGCATGTGAAAGATAAAGTTGCTCCCGATGAAGCCTGCTCCTCCTGTTACGATAATTTTCACGGCAACACAGCCTCCTTCATTGATGGCAGAATCATATCTTTATCGGAAAATGTCAATATTGCGTCAACTTCCGGCCAAGCTACTGCAATATCGCTATCATTCCAGATAATTCCGCCCTCATCGTTTGGGTGCCAATAGTCATCGCATTTGTAGCAGAACTCCGCATACTCCGACAGCACCAGAAATCCATGCGCAAAACCTCGTGGAATGTAGAGCTGCTTGTGATTCTCCTCCGACAGTTCGATCCCGAAGTACTTCCCGAACGTCGCACTACCCTTGCGAATGTCCACAGCCACATCGTACACGTTCCCACGAATCACCCTCACTAACTTGGCCTGCGGAAAACGTATCTGATAGTGCAGACCGCGTAATACCCCTTTAGTGCTGCTGCTCTGGTTGTCCTGAACGAATACAGTATCAATTCCGGCTTCCTGCATTTCCCGAAGGTTATACGTCTCCGAAAAATAGCCTCGTCTGTCCCCGTGAACTGTGGGAGTGATCACGCAGATCCCCTCAATTCCTCCGGCGTTATGCTCCACGCTAATTTGTGCCATTGTGTGCAAGATACCTCCTTAGTGCGTTCCTCCAGTCAGGCAGTGGCGAAAAACCTGCTGTGAGTAATTTGCTCTTGTCGAGTCTGGAATTATAGGGCCGTTTTGCTTTCGAGAGACCATACTCCGCTGTAGTCACTGGAATAACTTTCACGTTCACTCCTGTCTGAGAAAATATCTCGCACGCGAAATCGTACCAGCTTATGAAGCCCCCTTCGTTAGTGGCATGATATATCCCGAATTTGTCGGTCATGTTCATATCCGCAAGCAGCCGCGATAGATCCGGAGTGTATGTCGGAGTGCCTATCTGGTCATTCACCACGCGCAAAGTGTCGTGATTCTCCGAGAGCTTGAGCATAGTTCTCACAAAGTTAGTGCCGTTAGCTCCGAACACCCAAGCAATCCGGACGATGAAGAAATCCCGTAAATACTTCTTCACGGCGAGTTCTCCCTGAAGTTTCGTGAGGCCGTAATAGTTCAAGGGCGCATAGTTCGAGTCGTCAGGCTGCCACGCGCGAGTCCCTGTGCCGTCAAAAATGTAGTCGGTACTGATGTACGTCATGACTGCATGAATCTCCGCACAAGCCTTCGCGATGTTCTCCGTGCCTGTAACGTTGACGGCGTAGACTTTGGGGCGATTAGTGTCGTCTTCAGCGGCATCTACTGCTGTCCACGCTGCACAGTGTATGACTCTTTCGGGTGCTGCTTTCGTGAGAGCCTGCCTTACTGCGTCAAAGCTCGTGATGTCCAGCGGAATATACTCGCACTGTTCACTGCCTGAATACTTTTCCTGAATGTCTGACGCAATGCACTGAATGCCTCGTGTTGTGAACTCATGCATCAGGTCTCGGCCTAATTGACCGTTTGCGCCAGTGATGAATACTTTACGCATCGATATACTTTCCTCCTAAAACGTCAAGCAAATACTGCCCGTACTGGTTCTTGCTGAGTCTTTGTGCTGTGGCCATGACATCATCACGCGAGATCCAGCCGTTGAGGTAAGCGATTTCCTCAAGGCAAGCTATTTTTCTGTGCTGGTGTGTCTCCAGAGTCCTGACGAAGTTCGTAGCGTCTGCGAGGCTCTCGTGAGTGCCAGTGTCCAGCCAAGAGAATCCCTGCCCTAAAAGTTCAACGTTGAGTTCTCCAAGTTCGAGGTATATGCGGTTGAGGTCAGTGATTTCGAGTTCGCCGCGCTTTGAGGGCTTGAGGCCTTCAGCAAACTTGATGACTCTGTTGTCGTAGAAATACAGGCCCGTGACGCAGTAGTTGCTCTTGGGGTGTTCGGGTTTCTCCTCGATTGAGACAGCATGAGCGTGTGAGTCGAACTCGACTATGCCGAATCTTTCCGGGTCATCAACGTAGTAGCCGAAGATGGTTGCGCCTTTTCCGGATTCAGCGTTTTGTGTGGCTTCGTGAAGTTTCTTGACGAGTCCATGTCCTGAAAAAATGTTGTCTCCGAGAATCATTGCTACAGAGTCATTGCCTATAAACTCCCTGCCGATGATGAATGCTTGTGCGAGTCCGTCAGGTGATGGCTGCTCAGCATAGGAGAAATTCACGCCGAACTGTGAGCCGGAGCCTAAGAGCTTTTCGAATCTGGGCAAGTCTTCAGGAGTGGAAATTATGAGTATGTCCTGAATTTTTGCGCGCATGAGAATCGAAACTGGGTAGTAAATCATGGGTTTATCGTAGACGGGGAGTAACTGTTTTGACGTAACCAGAGTCAGAGGGTAAAGACGAGTCCCGCTGCCTCCTGCAAGAACTATACCCTTCATGTTTTATGTGTGTCCTCTCTGTGTATGAATATATTTTGTGGGAAAAAGTGTGTGTATTTGGTGCGGAGGAGGGGACTTGAACCCCTACATCTTGCGATACCAGATCCTAAGTCTGGCGCGTCTGCCATTCCGCCACCCCCGCGAAATTATGCAATATTGTATCACGAACACGGATATTACTCAGCAAAATATTGTGCTTTAGCTGCAAACACCATCACTACACGGGAAAGATTACCCCTCACCTGCAAACACCATCACTACACGGAAAGATTATTGCCTTCCGACAGGACACCATCACTCATGGTAAAGACTCGTTTGCCGAATCTGAGGTTATCGAGGTCGTGAGATACCAACAAAATCGCAGTGCCTTCGGAGTTTATGCGTGAGAATATCTGCATGACTTCATGAGCAGAATTTATGTCGAGGTCGCTCGTTGGCTCGTCAGCGATGATGATTTTGGGGTAATTGATCATTGCGCGGGCGATTATTGCGCGTCTGAGTTCGCCTCCGGAAAGTTCAGCAGGGTATGAGTCTGCGAGGTGCTGAATCCCCAGAAACTCCATGAGGATGTATGCGTGGCCTTCTCCGTCTCCGCCGTGAGGGTACAGGTAGAAGGGCAGCAAGATGTTTTCCATTACGGTCAAGTTTGGGAGTGCGGAAGCTCCTTGCGGGATGAAGCCGATAGTGTTGTTGCGGATGAGGGAGAGAGCGGAGTCGGGTTTGTGTGTGAGGTCTTGGCCGTCGAGGAAGATGCTGCCGGATAATGGTGAGAGCATACCTGCGGCGAGGTTGAGGAGGGTGGATTTTCCGCTGCCGGAGCGTCCGATGATGTTGATGAAGTCGTGTGAGGAGATTTGCAGATTGACATTGTTAACGGCTTTGAACGTGATATTTCCACGCTGGTATTCTTTGGTGAGGTTAACGAACTCTAACAGTGTGTACATGTACTATGCTCCTTTGCGGGTGTATGTGTGATTGAGAACGTGGCTCTGACTGCAACGGTGTATGTTCGTGACTGCGTGAAGGTGTATATGTTTGAGGGTATTGCCTGCACTGCAACGGCATGTGATACTGAATGCGTGAGGGTGTTTGTGTGTGAGAATATGGCCTGCATTGCAACAGCATATGTTCATGACTACGCACCCTTAATGATTGTGTGTATGTCCATTCTGCTCACTCGGAGTACTGAGACCCCCGCAGAAAATACCCCCGTCATCACCGCCAACACCACCGCACTCACCGTCAGGCCAAGTATCACGCTCAAGCTCGGCAGCAAAAACGGCAGCCCCAACGCCTCCGCCACAAACGGACTCCCCGCAGCTACAGCAGCATTCCCCAACACCACACCCAACGCCGCACCGTACACGCTGATCATCAATACCTCCGCCAGACTCAACGCAGCCAGTTTCCTCCGGCTCGCACCTATTGAGCGCAAAATCCCGAACTCACTCCTGCGCTCCATCAACGTCAACGCAAATATCAGCCCAACTATCACCACTGACATCACCCACAGAAATATCACACTGCCCCTGATGATCAATGACACCGTCCGCAAACTTGAGCCTATATCGTTCACAAACTTCTTGCTGAAGAGCGCGTATATCCCTTTGCTGTTGAGCCTCCTGTTGATCTCTGCTGCGGCAGCTACTGAGTCATAGCCACTTTTCAGCTTCAGCATAATCACCGAAGTCAAACTGCCATCGTTGCGCATAATACGCCCTGAGATTCTTTCTGCCTCACGTGAAAGCTCGGATATCGTCGCACGATTCATGAAGATCATCGCGTCAAAGCCCATTCCGGTTTGCTCAAGCCTCGCAGCAACAGTAAGGCTCTTCCCGAAGAACTTGATCGTGTCTCCCGGCCACCCTGCAACGTGATATCCTACGATGATTTCTCCGTCACGCAGCACATGGTGAATCTTGTCCCTCATCCACGCGCCTACGATAAAATCACTGTCGTAATCTATTCCCACAAGCTGGACAGGATACGCACAGCATGAGGCTCTGAGTGTGGCCAAAAACGTCTGCGGAGAGATTTGCTCTATGCCTATGTCTTCACGCATAGCCGAAATTTCCTGAAGGGCTGTGTCAGGTAAATAGAACGTCGAGGGTTTTCCGGAGAGTAGTATGCTGTCAACATGAGGGTCATAGCCTTCGGGGACGACCATAACGTCAGCACCGAGCCTGTCGGACATGCTGGCAGCACCTCGTGAGAGACTCAGGGACAATATCGATCCGGTGAACAGGAAAAACGACAACAACATTATTGCGAGTATCAGGAAGAAAGTTCTGTAAGGGTGTCTGCTGAGGTTCTTTTTCGCGAAGCCCCATGTGGAAAGATTATGCATGACTATTTGCCCTTTCCGTTGATGAAGTTGAAGGTCATGCACACGACAGCAAGCACGATAATCACGGCAGCGAAGACTCCCACGTGAGGCATAGTGTCGGCTCGGCAGGGGTGTTGAGGATTTCCGCACAGGCCAAGAAATTCATTCGGGATTACCCAGCACATGAAGGCCATTATTGACGCAGCTATGAGTGAGAGATTCTGAAGCCTGCCGAGAAATGACGAGGCTATGCATATCAGGATGAGTATACCTGTGATGGTGATGAATATTCCGCTGTGAAAGCAATGCATTCTTGAGCCGTCTGGAGTCAAATTCTGGCACACTGGGAAAAACACGAACGGAGTCAGCGTTAAGACCAGCCCTTGCAGAAAACTCAAGGCCAGCAAAAATTTCTGGACTCTAATTTCTCACAACCCCTTACTTCATGAAAATGTATGAACATGCAAACTTATTCTAACATGTTTCACGAAATGCGGGCATGAGTTACTTATACACTTTGCTTCTGTGTCCTATGCTAAGTACCAGAATAACAAGTACATTATCACGTATCTCACATATGATGCGGTAATCTCCAGCCCTGTAACGCCATTGTCCGGCTTTATCACCAGTGAGACCTTTTCCGCGCATTCTAGGGTCATCAAGAGTCAACAGGTTATCAAGGTATTTCTCTATCTGCTGACGTATGGGCTTATCAAGTTTCGCAAGAGTATCACGCGCACTTTTCTCGAACTCAATACGCCATTTCATGCAGCTCTGATTTCACCCTGTCCCACGAATACACTTCAGACTCTCCGGCTCTCACCGCCTCAGAAATTCTCGCTCCTGTGTCGCTGTCGTCAAAGTATTCTTGCAGCAGCTCCACCGCCAAATCTTCGCCAGGCCTGCCAAACTCACGCCCCCATTCTCTGACTCTTGCCTCAAGCTCCGGACTAAGCTCTATTATCATGATACTCACCTCCATTAATCGGGACTTCCATCGGGTAATTGCCGTCAAAACACGCCTTGCAGTACACATCTCCTCCGCAGACTTCCCGAAGGCTCTCCTCACTCAAATACGTTACTGAATCCGCTCCGATATACTCGCAAATTTCTTCAGGGGACTTCTGCACAGCTATCAGCTTCTCCCTGTGCGGTGTGTCTATCCCGAAATAGCATGAGTACTTCACCTCCGGAGAGGCAGCACACACATGTATCTCCTTTGCGCCCTCATCACGCAACAGCTTCACGATTCGCCTTAACGTTGTCCCGCGCACTATAGAGTCATCAATCAGGACTAACCTTTTGCCCTCGATGTTGTGCTTAATCGTAGCGAGCTTTATGCGCACAGCCGCGTCCCTCTGCTCCTGATCAGGCAGTATGAACGTCCGACCCATGTACTTGTTCTTGATGAGGCCTTCACCGTACGGGATCCCAGACGCTTCCGCATAGCCTATCGCAGCAGGAATCCCAGAATCAGGCACAGCCATAACTACATCAGCGTCAATCTTTCTCTGCTGTGCTAACTTCATCCCGCAACGTCTACGGAAATCATACACACTCACTCCGTCAACTATGCTGTCCGGCCGCGCAAAATACACCAGTTCAAACACGCACAGGTTTTTCCTGCACCATCTGGAGGGTTCTATGGAGTGCAGGCCTTCACGGTCAACAATCACTATCTCTCCGGGCAATACGTCCCTCACAAATTCCGCGTCCAGTGCCCCAAGCGCACACGTCTCTGAAGCAAGCACATAGCCTTCCTCGTTCTTGAGCTTCCCGATACACAGCGGGTGCAAGCCGTAAGGGTCTCTGACTCCGATTAATTTATCGCCGATCGTGATCACTAACACATACGCGCCCTTGATGAGGCTCATAGCGTTTTTGATGCCTGCCTCGATTCCGCGAGTACCGTGCTGGCAAATCAGGTTCAGGATGGATTCAGAGTCAGTAGTCGTGTGGAAGATTACACCCTCGTCAGTGAGCATCTCCCGTAAAGAATCAGCATTCACAAGATTTCCGTTGTGAGCTAGTGCAATCTCTCCGAGTCTGGATATTCCGGCCAATGGCTGCGCGCTCCTTATGCTCTGATCTCCGGCGGTGGAGTACCTGACGTGTCCGATAGCTATATTTCCGTGAAGGTCATCGAGTTTTTCCGTCCTGAATACTTCTCCGACAAGGCCAAGACTTTTTTTGAGCTGCATAGACCCGTGAAGATTGCTCGCTATTCCGGCGGATTCTTGACCTCTGTGCTGCAGTGCGTATAGTCCATAGTAGACGAGGGGAGCAGCATTTTTCCCCTCATCGTTGCGGTAAATCCCAATCACTCCGCATTCCTCGTGAATTTCGTCAGACATAGCTTAACGGCTGGCGATACGTGAAAAGATTTCCTGATAGGCCTCTTCGACTCTGCCCAAGTCTCTGCGGAATCTGTCCTTGTCGAGTTTCTCGTTAGTCTTTGCGTCCCAGAATCTGCATGTGTCCGGAGAGATCTCATCAGCAAGAATTATCGTGCTGTCTGGGAGTCTGCCAGCCTCGATTTTGAAGTCTATGAGCTTCACGCCGATACCCGCAAAAAATTCCTTGAGAGCATCGTTCACGCCGTAAGCAAGTGCGCGGATTTGGGCTAATTCCTCTTCAGTTGCGACACCTAACGCGATAATGTGAGAGTCGTTGATGAGTGGATCGTTGAGAGCGTCATCCTTGAGGGAGAACTCCAGAGTCGGAGACTTGAGCTGTCGGCCTTCTTCGACTCCGTAACGTTTTGAGAAAGAGCCTGCTGCGACGTTGCGGATGATGATTTCGAGGGGGACGATTTTGACGGCGCGCACGAGAGTTTCTCTGTCGGAGAGTTCCTCAACGAAATGGGTTTTTATGCCTTTGCCTTCGAGCATCCGGAACATGATATTGCTCATCTTGTTGTTGATGACACCTTTTCCGGAGATGGTGCCTTTTTTGAGGCCGTTGAATGCAGTAGCGTCGTCTTTGTATTCGACAATGTAGTATGCAGGGTCAGAAGTTGCGTAGACTTTTTTGGCTTTGCCTTCGTAAAGCTGGTTGAGTTTTGTGATGTTCATGAAGATGTATCCTTTCGTGTGAAAATGTGGATATTATAATTCAAGCGGTGATAATTTTCTGTGAATACGTGATGGATGTGCGAAT
>JAFTBT010000142.1 GCA_017455085.1 Synergistaceae bacterium | reverse complement strand
GCCTCCGGTGCTGGTGCAGTAATTTCTTGCTCATGTATTGCTTCTGGTACAGGCGCAGTAAATTCCGGGTCAAGTATGGCCTCCGGTACAGGTGCAGTAATTTCCGGGTCAAGTATGGCTTCCGGTGCGGGCGCAGTAATTTCTTGCTCATGTATTGCTTCTGGTACAGGCGCAGTAATTTCCGGGTCAAGTATGGCCTCCGGTACAGGTGCAGTAATTTCCGGGTCAAGTATGGCCTCCGGTACAGGTGCAGTAATTTCCGGGTCAAGTATGGCCTCCGGTACAGGTGCAGTAATTTCAGGCTCAGGCACAGGCACAGCCAGATCTTCCGGCTCAACACTAACTAATCCCAAAACATCACGCTCTGCATCGTCACGCTTCGGCATCTCTCCCCGCTCTTCTGTCTTTCTCCTCCTCCGCACAACACCTTTCACAGCAGGCTTCTTCTCATTCTCTTCACTTCCTGCCGCTTTCACTCCTCCTATTTCAGCAGATAAATTCTCAGCTTTTTCCGATTTCAGGCTCTCAGCTATCCGCCTCTCAAATTCCTCCATGAAACTATCTACTCTCTGTCCTACATTCACAGGCTTATCCGTCTTCCTGCCCGCTGTCCTCAAACGCATCGCTCTCAGCTTTACCGGCTTCCTAACCGGCTCACTTTTCTCAGTATCTTTTTGTTGAGGCTCTTCCTGCAGCTTGCCTTCAAGTTGTTCACGTAATTTTTCTTCTGCTGTTTTCTCACTCATGATTCTCTGTCCGTCCTTATGAACCGCTTTTTACACTGACTGCTCATCATCAATTATCTTCACTTATGACACACTATGCTCTATCACTCTACTCATTACCTTGTTTTCCCACGCTGAGACATATTCAGTTCAGAGTTGTATGTCTATTATCGTAATCAGTAACATGGTCATTCATGAAGTAATGCATTGCTACAGAGCTGTTTCCGCCGCAATAAATAGCATCTTTCATGTGAGGGTTCAGGGCTTCGTGAAGTGAGAGATACTATATTCACTCGGCACTTGACCCGCACGGCAAAGTCTGATGCATGAGTATTTGGTTAGTCATATAGCTTTGTGTCCTTATGGGTTGATGAATTTGCTGGTCTCTCAACTGATGTTGCTGAATATTATACCCCATTGCAAGCTCTATAGCTGAAGATTTTCCGCGCACTTATTCCGGTATGAGTGTATTATCTCTGTGGCAATACTAATGAGAGAATAAGTCCGTGATATTATTTGCGGGATATTTTTCTTGTATTGGAGGAGACATAAGTATAGAAGTCAGTTTAGTGTAATAATGTACTCTAATCCGTGAACATTTTGATGATATTACAGGACAAAGGAGGTTAATTCTGCTACATTCGGGTTAGAGGGTGAGATGTGCAAGAGACTATGACATGTACAACACCCATAGCACTATAAACACGCAAACTCGATACTCAGAAATGGCTAACCACGACTGCATGTAATGGCTGGAAGTTCAAGAGAAGAGCATCCAAACTGCCGGACAAAGTCTAACAGCTTCAGCAAAAGAGTATAGGGTGAACAATGAACTCTCACAGAAAGTTGTACCTCACGCATTATTACACGTGATATGTAGCAGATTTTTACTCATGAGGGTAATTCTGAAGTCAGATGTCAGCAAACTCGGGAAAGCAGGCGCATTAATCGATGTCAGCGACGGCCACGCACGTAATTTCTTAATCCCGAAAGGGCTTGCAGTTGAAGCTACACCCGGCAAACTTGCTGAATGGAAGGCTGAACAGGCACGCATCAAAGCAAAAGACGACAAGAACAGGCAGGAAGCTCTGGAGCTCCAGAAGAAACTTCAGGGGCAGACAGTCAGCGTTGAGGGCAGAGCTGGGGATAATGGGAAACTTTTCGGGAGCATAACCCCGGCTCAGATAGCGGAGGCTTTGGAGGCTCAATACGGGCTTACTGGGTTTGACAAGCGCAACATAAAGCTGGATGAGGCAGTCAAAAGTGCAGGAAGCTATGTGTTTTCGTTGAAGCTGTATCCTAATGTTCAGGCAGATATGACGCTGGTTGTCACAGTAGCATGAGCAGTGCCATAGTGAGCAAAAACTAATGCATTCTGCTCTGGCTGGCTATAGTCGGAACTGGACGAGGCACAATATTTTAGGGAAACAGTCAACATCCTAAATATGCTCTTCACTGCCCCGTCCTTTATATTATGGAGGTACCCACAGCATGAACAACAATATTTCTTTACCCGCAAACTCTGACGCCGAACAAGCTGTATTAGGCTGTTGCATGTTGTCTCATGAGGCTCTCGAAATTTCCATCGAGAAACTCAGACCAGACGACTTCCTCAACAACAACAACCGCATAATCTTCGACGTCTTCTCTCAAATGTACTCCGCCGGCATTCCAGTAGAATACATCACCATCAGTGAAGAACTCAATCGCAGAGATGTCCTCAACAGAGTAGGCGGCAATTCCTATATCGACCAGCTCGCTATGGGGGTACAGTTCACCGGCAATATCGCGCACTACGCTGACATCGTCAAAGAAGCATCCATTCGCCAAAAAATCCTCACTGCCGGTCAGAGAATCTCACGTCTTGCTCTTGATCAGGAGAAAGACATTCCAGCTATTCTTGAGGAAGCAGAAAAATTACTCTTCGATGCCGGACAAAATAAAAGTTCCGACGAGTTCCGACATGTCAAGGAAATCATTCCACAAGTTTACAGGAACATAGAGGCAAGAATGCACACGACCGGAAAGCGTTTGACGGGATACCCGACAGGATTCACTGACCTCGACGAATACACCGGAGGCCTTCAGCCCGGGAGCCTGAACATCATAGCCGCACGCCCCTCAATGGGAAAAACCGCCCTCGCCATGAACATAGCCCAATTCGGAGGCGGAGAAGCAAACGCACCTGTACTCATATTCAGCCTTGAGATGCCCAAAGAGCAGATAGTCCAGCGCATGATTAGCGCAGAAAGCGGTGTAGACCTTTCACGCCTGTTACGCGGCTTGATAGATACTGGTGAGTTTGAGAAGGTGCTTGAAGCGAGCAATCTCCTAGCCCAGCGGAATGTATATATCAATGACAGTACAGCATTATCTGCGATGGAATTTATGGGACGGTGCCGGAGGTTCAAGAATAGGCATCAGGATTTGGCGTTGATAGTGGTGGACTACATGCAGTTGATGAGTTCAGGTGAAAAGCGTACGGAAGGCCGACAGCAGGAAGTCAGCGATATATCCCGAATGCTGAAGGCGACGGCTCGTGAAATGAACTGCCCAGTAGTAGCGTTGTCGCAGTTGTCTCGTGAGGCGGAGAAGCGCACCGATAAACAGCCACAGCTCTCTGACTTGAGGGACAGCGGAGCTATAGAGCAGGATGCAGATACGGTGATGTTGATGTTCCGTGAGGACTACTACAGCAAGAATGAGACTAATGACCTGACGGATAGTGCCGCAGAGATCCGCGTTGCTAAAAACAGAAACGGCAGTACTGGAGTGTTGAAGCTGACGTTCAAGCGGGAGATTACACGTTTCTATAACTTTGGAGAGATTTGACGTGCCATAAATATATGCGGTCAGTAGCTTGTGATGAGTTACCGGCCGCAATTATTTTACTCAACACGTGCCGCATAACAACATACTATTGCGAGGTGTTCACCAACAAAACACTATTACTCAGTTCTTAATGCGTCTATAGGGTCAAGGTTACTAGCCTTCCATGCGGGCCAAAAACCAAACACTACTCCCACAAATCCACTAAACCCCGCCGCAATAATTATAGACTTCATAGAGATTATTGCCGGCCAAGAAAACACTTCCGTCACCAGCCTCGAAACCCCTACTCCTATCGCTATGCCGATCGCTCCTCCCAAAAATGACAGCACTATCGCTTCCGTCAAAAACTGCACACGTACATTCGCAGGCCTCGCACCTACAGCCATTCTGATGCCGATTTCTCTGGTACGTTCACTGACGCTCACAAGCATAATATTCATGATGCCAATACCCCCGACTAATAGCGATATAGATGCCACAGCACCAAGCAGCAAGCTCATCACGTTGGCGGTACTCGTCATATTCTCCTGAACTTCCGTGAGGTCTCGTATCTGGAAATCGTTCGGAACTCCTTCAGTGAGCCTATGCCGTTGCCTGAGCAGAGCCGTAATTTCCTGTTGAGCGGCATCCAGAGAGTTCTTATCCCTAGCCTGAACGTTTATGCGCCTGATGGTGTTAGCCCTAGCTCCGGAACGTGAAAGCCTGCGTTGAGCCGTAGTTACTGGCACAAGGATAAAATCGTCCTGATCCTGCCCCCAAGAGTTTGCGCCTTTTTTTGTGGTCATGCCGACGACACGGAACGGTATACTCCTAATCCGTATCACTGCATCTATGGGGTCAGAATACCCGAACAGTTCTCTGGCGACTGTCTGCCCAATCACGCACACTTTAGCCCCTGAACGCACATCCTGCTCCGTGAACATTGCTCCGCTAGCCATTTCCCAGTTTCTGACGCTGAGAATATCGGGAGTACTTCCTGTGATGGATGTGTTCCAGTTGGAATTGCCGTAAATTACTTGGGCTGAGGCATTGACTTCTGGAGCAGTACACGCAACGGAAAATGTCTCATCAGCGAGAGCGTAACTGTCATCGAGAGTGAGACTGTCTCCAGTGCCAGCCGCACCCCTAGCACCGGTAGAATTAGGTGGAGTAGGCATAACGATTATCAGGTTAGACCCGAAACCTGCAACATAGCTTTCGACTTGATGAGAAGCTCCCTGCCCTATAGCTACCATAGTAATCACCGCGCCGACACCGATAATTATTCCCAGCATAGTCAACAGTGAACGTGTACGGTTGTTCATGAGGGAACGCAAAGCAGTCTTGAATACTTCCATGATGAATAACTCACCTCTTGCAAAAAATATCAAGTGCTATAATACAACTATCAACCCATAAGGAGGCAAATACATTTATCATGGAACCGGTGTATAAGTACTACAAGCCTGCATGGAAGAGTTTTTATGCGAGGTTTCTGCTGATGGTGATACTGGTAGTGTTAGCGGGAATGGCCAACTACTTCAAGGCAGGGGAAGCGTGGCTGAAATGGATGTGGATAGCTGTTGCAGTGATAGGAGTAGTGATGTTCCTGTATACAGCAGTCCAGCGCGCAACTACGTCACTAATTCTGCGCGATAACCCCGACAAAGCCGAAGACCAAGAAGTCGCATTCGTCAAGTGCCATCCTATGAAGCCGTTTAGTTCTGACTTCCGGCAGTCAATAGAGATCGGATTAGCGAACATAATGCACATCAAGGTGGGGCAGACATTAATGCAGTCAATGCTGAACATTGGTGACATAATGATAGCCTCATCGGGTACTAGTACGGAGGAAATTCACGCCCTCAACATCCCCAATCCTCAGGCAGTGCGCGACGAAATCCAGACCCACGTCCGCAAGTACACCATGCCGTTATAAGTCAGCCTACACGCACCAAACTACACGCAGAAACATACGGGAGAGTATCCGCCAACAGATGCGCTCCCGTTTTTGTTTGCAGCAGTATCTTCACGGTTACAGGTATGTTTTGAGGATATTCATCATGTCATCGCTCTTGAAGGGTTTAGGCAAATAGTCGTCGAAGCCGAGAGCGATATACTCATTTCGAGCATTAGCCCCAGAGTTAGCAGTGAGAGCAATGTATTTTGTGTCCGGAGAATGTTTCTTAGCGTGTCCGAGAGTTTCCACGCCGTCCATGCCGGGCATTTTGTGGTCTAGGAAGACTAAATCATAGTGATGAGCCTTGATGAGGTCTAAAGCATCTTCGCCGGATTCTGCCGTATCGATTTCCGCCTCCGAAGTCTTGAGCATACCTTTAGCGACAACAAGATTAACCGGAGTATCATCGACAACGAGGATTTTTGCGTCCGGCCAGACATTAGGGGAGTTATCCTGCTGTTGTGGTGGGTTTTCGGGCTGAGACGTGATGAACTGTTCGTATTCGTGGATGGTCATGCTCTTACCGGAAGCGAGACGCTGGGGAATTTCTACGGTGAATGCAGTACCTTTCCCGTAAGTGCTGGAGATGGAGATGCGGCCGCTCATGATGTCGATGATATTCTTGACGAGGGTTAGGCCAAGCCCTGCGCCGGGTATGTGTCTGGTCTCGATTATGTTAGCGCGCTCGAAGGGTTCATAGATTTTCTGTATATCCTCGTCATGCATTCCGATCCCAGTATCCTGCACAACAAACTTCATGAGTATCTCAGTACCTTTTTTGCGTTCACCTGAGACAGTGAGTGAGATAGAGCCTTTTTCTGTGTACTTGGCAGCGTTGTTTAGGAGGTTGATGAGTGCCTGCTTAAGCCTGAGGACATCGCCGTGAAGGTGTTCGTGAAGGTCTTTGTCGGCGTTGAGTGAGAATTTTACGGTGTCCCTGTGAGCGAGCTGCTCAGTCATGTATGCCTCACACTCTTTTAGCAACTCCCAAAGGTGATAATCAGTTTCGTAGAGATCCATTTTACCGGCTTCGATTTTGGAGATGTCGAGTATATTGTTGACGAGGGCAAGCAAATATTCTCCAGCGCGTTTGATGTCTAATGATGCTCTGCGTGTCTCCGGGTCTGGGGTTTCGGCGAGTATCATGTCGTTAATGCCGAGAATAGCATTCATAGGAGTTCTGATTTCGTGTGAAGTGCTGGCGAGGAAATTACTCTTTGCCTTGTTGGCGAAGTTAGCCCGTTGTATGGAGGCCTCAGCATGGATTCTGGCGTTATCGATTTCCTGATGAGCTGTGATTAGCTGCTTGTATGTAGGAGCCTCAAGGTAGAAGAACGTGAACACCAGCATCATAGTGGCTACGGGATAGACGAGGGCGATATTCACACCGAAGAGGTACTGCATGAGGAACGCATCTATCAGGAGGATGAACAGAGTATTCATGACGATGAACTGTCCATTGCCGTAATACTCTTGATGTATGAGCTGAAGCACAAAGCCCTCAACAACGAACAGAACCGCGAAAACCGGCGAGACATTGAGGAAAGTACTGTTATTCTTTCCGAAGACTAGGAGCAACACGAGGCTGATACAGAGCAGGAAAAAATTGGTGTCTATGAGTTTGCGTGAACTAGTGCGGGTATAAGCAGCGACATAGGCCATGAGGCAGTAAGCATTGATGTTGATGATGGCGTAAAAGACGTTCATGTTTATGTTGTGGAATTTGCCGAAGAGCCTGATGATGGCTTCGACGCAAGCAGCAACCAGAGTAGACATAACGAGCAGGAGAAAGCGTTTATTGATTTCGTATGAAGTAGCGAGCCTGCCGCCCAAGAAAGCGGACATAATGATGAGTGAGGGAATAGCAGTAATTTCGAGCCAAGCCTCACCGAGATTAAGCAACATGGGAAAAAAGCTCCTTTGCAAAGTTGTGATGAACCTTAGTATAACACCAGCATGATATAATTCACGGCATATTACCCATTAAGAACAAAGGACAGACCATCACGAATTATGCAGAATAACAACGATAAACATCTAGTGCGGAGTCTAACGCCGCTGAATGTATGGTCATTAGCATTTGGCTGTGTGATAGGCTGGAGCGCGTACGTGATGCCCGGAGCGGTATTTCTGAGGAATGCTGGGCCGTTAGGTACGTTAATAGCGATGGAGATAGCTACTCTAGTAATGCTGATAATATCGTACAACTACAGCTACATGATAAAGAAGTTCCCATTGACTGGCGGAGAGTTCATATATGCGAAACAGGCATTTGGAGGCCTGCATGGATTTGTATGTGCGTGGTTTTTGAGCCTATCGTACTTGTCTGTAATCCCTCTGAATGCAACGGCGTTGAACCTGATAATGCGAGCGGTGTTTGATGATGCGTTCCAGATAGGGTTTCACTACACTGTGAAGGGATATGATGTGTATTTTGGTGAGATGTTATTAGCGATAGGGTCAATGTTTATGCTGATGCTGATAACGTCTCGAGGGGTGCATATAACGGGGAAGTTGCAGACGTTTTTGGTGATGGTACTGCTTGGCGGAATACTTGTAGTGATGAGTGGAGCTGTGATAAATCCGGTGTCTAACAGTGCGAACCTTCACCCTATGTTTCACCCAGTGAGTGGTGATTTTCAGAAAGGAGTAGTAGCTCAGATAGTGGCGATAGCGGTAACTGGTCCGCAGTCATTTGTAGGATTTGACACAGTGCCTCAGTTGATGGAGGAGAGTAAATTTTCTTCGGACAGAGTAAAAGTAGTGATGGATACGAGCATAATCTGCGGAGGATTTGTGTACATAGGGTTGACGTTAATGGCATGTAGTGTTTTTCCTGTGGAATATGCTACTTGGCCGGAATACATCTCAGCTCTTCCCGATCTCAGCGGCATAACAGGAATAGCGACGTTGAACGCTGCACATATGGTGATGGGGAAGCTAGGGGTGTATGTGATAACGAGTTCAGTGATAGCGGCGATGTTGACGGGAATATTGGGATTCTACACGGCGACGAGCAGATTATTGTACTCGATGGCGAGAGACGGGATGATACCGGAGTGGTTTTCGCGCTTGAACAGTAAGGGAGTGCCAGTAAATGCGGGGCTATTCTGCACGGTAGTATCAGGAGTGACGTGCTTGATAGGTCGTCCAGTGATGGGGTGGGTGTTTGACATGGCGTCTATAGGTGCGGCGATAGGGTTTGCGTACACGTCGATATCGGCAGCGAAGTATGCGTACAGTGAGGGACGTGTGGACATACTGATATTTGGGGCGTTGGGATTTATGCTGTCGTTGGGAATGGCGGTGCTGTTATTAGTGCCAATACCTGGACTGAATGTGTCACTGGGGCATGAGTCGTATATGTTGCTATTAGTGTGGATAGTGTTGGGTGTGATATTCTACCGAATACGAAGCGGGAAAGGAGTTGATGCGGACAAGGTTTAGGGATGATTTTTGTAGTTGTAAATGTAGTTGTAAAACTGTGAGTATTTTGGTGAGAAATGTGATGAATTTGTGTCTCTTAGTATACATGTTTTTGCTTGCAGTGAGAAATCCGTTGCATCTGACACACGACACATTGCTGTCGCTTGCAGTGAAAACCATGTTGCTGATGATACACGTTGTTGCTGGTAGTGGAAAGGGTGTTGCTGATGATACACGTTGTTGCTCGAAGTGAAAAGGGTGTTGCTGATGATACATGCTGTCGCTTGCAGTGAAAATCATGTTGTAGTTAATGCATGATATTACTGTAGTTGACACAAGCTGTTGGTAAATAGTGCTGTCCGCTCGGCATGCCTTCACGTCCAGCAACCCCGCCCACCCATCCCCAAAAACTTTTGTCAAGCAAATTCACTTGACAAGCTCCCTCAATCCCGTATAATTCCAGTATCATGACAGACGACAATGATATTTTAACGCGCAGAGTTCATTTCAACCTGCTGTATGATTTCTATTCCCCCCTGCTCACTGAGAAACAGAGGAAAGTTTACGAAACACTATGCTTCTCCGACCTCACACCATCCGAAGCCGCCGAAGTCTTAGGCATCAGCAGGCAGGCAGTTCACATCCTAGCCCGCAACGTCATGGACAAACTCGACAGTCTGGAGTGCGAGCTATGTTTAGCTGTGAACACCGCCAAGCTCGAAGACCGCATCAAAGAGCTCGAACAGGAGAATGCATCACTGCGCAAAAAACTCACGGAGAAGGAGGAAAAGGAGTAATCATGTTCGACACCCTGAAAGAAAAATTAGCCGGAGTATTTTCACGCCTAAGCAGCAAGGGCAAACTCTCAGAAGCAGATATCGACAGCGCATTACGTGAAGTCCGAAGGTCATTGCTCGAAGCAGATGTAGATTTTCGTGTGGCAAAGGACCTCATCGCAAAGATCCGTGAACGCGCCGTAAGTCTTGATGTCTTGCAGTCAATTACGGCCAACGAACGCATAGCCGCCATAGTCTACGAGGAATTGATTGCCCTCATGGGGAAAGCCGAATCACTGAATATTTCCCCTAAGCCTCCGACGGTGATACTCTTGGCCGGACTTCAGGGCTCAGGAAAAACCACCACAGCCGTCAAGCTCGCAAAGCACCTCAAGAACTCGCACAGCCCCTTAGTGGTCGCATGTGATTTGCGCAGACCAGCAGCAGTTGAGCAGTTGAGAGTGTTGGCCTCAGAGGGAAAAATCGCCTTCTTCGGACCGGAAGCCGGAAAGTCTGACGTTCTCGCAGTAGTCAGGGGTGCAGTCAAATTCGCAGTCTCCCACATGAATGACGTGATTATTCTGGACACAGCAGGGCGTCTTCACGTAGACGAGGAGCTTATGCATGAGCTGAAGGCCATAACGGAAATATTGCCTCCACACGAGAAAATATTAGTTGTCGACTCCATGATGGGCCAAGAAGCCGTAAATGTCGCCAAGTCCTTCCACGAGCTGCTCACACTAACAGGCTTAATCCTCACGAAGCTAGACGGGGATTCTCGCGGAGGTAGTGCGCTAGCCATCAGGGCAGTAACAGGTGTTCCGGTGAAGTTCGCCGGTGTTGGTGAGAACACTGACGCACTGGAGACATTCAGCCCAGAAAGAATGGCCGGTAGAATTATGGGCATGGGAGACCTTCAGGGATTAGCCGAGAAGGTCAGGGCAGCAGGCATCACAGAACAGGAAATCAAGACACCCGCGAAACTCGCCAAACAGTTCACTCTGGAGACGTTATTAACACAGTTTGAGCAGCTAGAAAAGCTCGGACCTCTGGAGAAAATTGCTGGCATGATTCCCGGGCTGGACAAGATAAAGAATTTCAATGCTGATGACGTAGATGCTAAGGCATTGAAGCGCAACAAGGCAATAATCCAGTCAATGACACCGCAGGAGAGACGCAATCCCAAAATCATAAAAGGCTCAAGACGGCGGAGAATTGCACAGGGTTCAGGAACATCGGTACAGATGGTGAATCAGCTGCTCGCTCAGTACGAACAGATGAAGAAAATGTTCAAGGCGTTCTCTTCGGGTTCAGGAGGGGGCAGGAAGTTGAGACAGCTATTTGGTCTCGGCAGGTAAGAACGAATATTTTATGCAGGAGGTGCAAAGTCTAGAATGGCGGTAAAGATTCGTTTGTCGCGTCAGGGCAAGAAGAAAGCTCCATTTTACAGGCTGGTTGTAGCAGATTCACGTTCACCCAGGGACGGGAAATTCATTGAGCTTATAGG
>JAFTBT010000141.1 GCA_017455085.1 Synergistaceae bacterium | reverse complement strand
GCAGCGAAGTTGACGACATCGGCGGCATGGCCAAGAACCTCCTGTACGCATGTACCCACGAATCCGAAATAGAGTCCCTCGCCCGACAAGGCAGAGCCTCCATCCTCGAACGCTGCAGCCTCGAAAGGGTCTCTCACGTCATCGCACAGGCCCTCGCATAAAAATACACCCTCCCCGTTCATGGAGAGGGCTTTTTGTTCCATTAAATGTCCTAGATGTTGCTCGTGAACCACTCCCGCAGCTCTTCCGCACTCTGGAAGCCTACATGCCGCGCCGCAACTTCCCCGTTCTTGAACAGCAGAATGTTCGGAATGCTCATCACACGCAGCTTCTTTGTCAGTGCAGGATTCTCCTCAGCATCCGCCTTGAAGAACTCCACCTTGCCCGCAAACTCTTCCGAGAGTGCCTCAACTACAGGAGCTATCATCTTGCACGGCCCGCACCATGTCGCCCAGATGTCCAGCAGCGCAACAGGAGCAGCCTTTACCGCAGAAATGTCGTCGTCAGTGATTACGTTTACTGCCATAATTTCAGCCTCCTACAGCAGAGAAACCACACAGGCCTCTACGTCCTTCATGTCGGCCGTGGGCTCAAAACGTGCTACTACATTTCCGGAGCGGTCGACAACGAACTTCGTGAAGTTCCACTTGATGTCGAGCTTCTTCGCGTAATCGGGGTCTGCCTTGCTCAGCATGTCCTCAAGTACCGGAGCGAGCTTGTCTGTCGTGCCGAAACCTGCAAATCCCTTCTGAGCCTTCAGGAACGTGTACAGCGGTAACTCATTCGGGCCGTTGACGTCGGACTTCTTGAACTGGTCGAACTGCGTGTTGTAGTTCAGGGTGCAGAACTCGTGAATCTCGTCATCTCCGCCGGGAGCTTGGCCGCCGAACTGGTTGCAGGGGATGTCGATAACCTCAAGGCCTTTGTCGTGATACTTCTCGTACATTTCTTCGAGAGGGGCATACTGCGGAGTGAAGCCGCATCCGGTTGCTGTGTTGACGATCACTAAAACTTTGCCCTTGAACGTGGACAGTGATACATCTTTTCCGTCTGATGAGCGGATAGAGTAGTCGTATACTGTGCTCATTGTGTGAACCTCCATGCTGAAAAATTTATTGAGAATTTGTATGTATTAATTATATACCATATTCATTATTTATACTTTCCTGTTTAGAATCATGCTTGCGGTGTAGAATAACATGTATTTTCCATGAAGGGCAGTGAATATTTTGCACACAGATATTTTGCGAAGTACTGAGGCTTTGCGTTCACAGATGGTCGACACCCTCACACAGCTATGCTCAATCCCTGCAATCTCCCCTCACAACGGCGGCACAGGTGAAGATGCCAAACTCCAGAAGCTCAAATCCATCATAGAGTCCATGAACCTCAAGGGCGCATCCCTCAGAATCGAGTGCGTAGACGACCCCAAATCCCCAACCCAAAACCGTCCGTCCCTGTTTCTAGAATACCCCGGTAAGGTATCTCAAAGATTATGCATTCTCGCTCATATCGACGTAGTACCTGAAGGAGATTTATCGCTCTGGAACATCGTTCAGCCATTCTCTCCGGAAGTCAAAGGCTCCAGACTCTACGGCCGAGGGGTCAGCGATAACGGCACATGCTTGGTGGCCGCACTCTATGCTCTGAAGGCGATTGCTGACGCTGGAGTCACTCCGGAGTACAGTATATTGCTCGCATTCGTAGCTGACGAGGAGATGGGCAGCCATTTCGGGCTTGAGCAGCTTATTGAGCGCGACATATTCCGTGCTGACGATCTGGTGCTAGTTCCAGACTCGGGCAATGACGCAGGAGACTTCATAGAGACCGCAGAAAAAGCCGTGCTCAGGATGGCATTCACAGTTACCGGAAAACAGGTACATGCTGCATATCCGACTAGGGGCATCAACGCGTGCAGGGCTGCGAACATGCTGGCACACGAGGTTGACGAGGCACTACACAAGGCATTCACTGAGGAGGACGCAACTTTTGATGTTCCATTCTCGACGTTTGAGCCCACACGCAGAGCTGCGAATGTTCCTGCTGTGAACATAGTACCCGGGCGTGAGAGATTCGAGTTCGACTGCAGAGTGCTTCCGAGCGTGAGTCTTGATGACGTACTCGGCGTAGTCAGGAAAGTATGCGCTGACGTTGAGGGCAGGACTGGCGCGAAGGTTCAGCTTGACGTTGAGAGGTCTGACGCTGGGCCGGTGACTAGTCCGGATTCTGACGTGTGCAGGCTGCTGGTGAAGAGTGTGCGTGAAGTTCTGGGGGTTGAGCCGAAGACTGGAGGAGTTGGCGGAGGGACGTTTGCGGTGTTTTTCCGGAAGAAGGGTATTCCTGCTGTAGTGTGGAGTCAGGAATGCGGTGGAGTAGCTCATCAGCCGGACGAGTTCACGGAGATAGACTACATTGTGAACAACGCGAAAGTTTTTGCTCTGATGATGGCGGGTGAGTAGCCTAAATCTGCGCACAAAAAATCAGCCTGCGACTCCCTTCCACGAGAATCACAGGCTGTATAATTACACACAATATCTATCAACATAACGCCTCATATCATGGCAAACACTAAG
>JAFTBT010000140.1 GCA_017455085.1 Synergistaceae bacterium | reverse complement strand
GACGCTTGTACGATCACAGAACGTATACAAATGTTGCAGGCACTAAAGGATTTGCCGAAGCTGAAGGATAAATATTTCGGAAAGCTAAGGGGGCTTCCTGCCTTGAGCAATTTCACGACGGACAAAGACAAAGCTACACCCTCAAAACCGCTGAAACCCTCAACGTTCAACGAGGTATTGCCTGAAACTGTGATAGATGCTATGCGGGAGGGGATAATAGACATTGAGGACTTGAGTGCGTCAGCAGTAAGGAAAGCACTTGTGTGGAGGGCGTATAACAAGACTACGTACCTGTTCAGAGGCGACAAAGAAGTAGACTATCACGGAATAGTGCAGTGGGCTGCGGAGAAGACCAAAGTTGACGAAGAACAGGTGAAGAATCTCCCGACATTCGCGCTTGAGAACAAGATAGCAGAGAAATATTTTGCGGCTCTCTGGGACAAAATGACTCATGAACAGCGTGTTGCAGTCCTAAATATATTAGAAAAGGAAACTGGAGTTAATCTTGACAAGAATGCAATAGCGGCAATGGGAGGAGCAGCAGCACTTACAGCATTAGCTGTTGCTACAAAGGTTGTTATAACAAGTATAAGCTGGCCTTTATTTGTTTATTCTGTAATGGTACTTCAAACTGTAGCAGGCTGGTTAGGTTTCACTTTTACAGCCGGTGAAATTGGAATAGGGCTAGGGACGCTTGTGTGGACACCTGTAGGCTGGGCAATTATTGCGGGCCTCGCGAGTGCAAGTGTCTACTTCATGGGCAGTGCTGAAAAGGAAACCATCAGCGCGTTCATTATGACTGTCGGAATGATTAAGGCCAAAAAGTTCGCTCACTAACACAAAAATCCTGCACAGAGAGTTTTTTCGCGCTCCCCATGCAGGATATTATTACCGTCAAAAATTTATGCCATAACGCTCAAATCTCCCGCAGTCATCAGCAAATCATTGCACTTCCTCAACAGAGCAAGCCGGTTATTCCTCACAGCCTCGTCCTTGTCCATGACCATAACACCGTCAAAGAATCTCCCGATCACCGGAGAAAGCTCCGCCAACATCTTCGCAAGCCCTGCCCAGTCATACACCTTCACTGCCTCACGCACAGGAGCGTCTATCCGTTTCAGCTCCGCATACAGTTCACGTTCTGCGTCCGCCGTCATGAGTTTTTCGTCAGGCTCACTCTCACTCATGCCCTGAGCGTTCTTCTGGAGGATATTCTTCACCCTCACTGCCGCATTCGCCAGCGCACTGAACCACTCTTCAGCCTTTACGCCGTTAAGAGTCTCGATTAGCCGCAATGCCTGATACGGAACATCTCCCGCAGCATTCACGCCCAGTGTCGCAAGTTCGTGCGTATAGCCTCTCTCCTTAAGCTGTACTAGCAATCTCTGACGCATAAACTCTAGAATCTTGGCCTTAGTGTCAGAATCTACCTCGTTGATCTCGCAGGCCTTCCCGACTGTGTCAGACATGTTGAAGTTGTACTTGCGGGCAAATAGTATCTCGTTGATGCACCTAGCCGCACGCCTCAACGCATACGGGTCTTGTGAGCCTGTGGGTTCAAGTCCTACCTTGTGGCACGCAGCAATAATGTGTACACGTTCAGCGATTCCCAGCACCGCACCAACATCATCAGTCGGGATCTTGTCCCCTGCGAACTGCGGCAAGTACTGCTCGTGAAGTGCTAGCGACACTCTGGGGTCTTCTCCGCTGGCTTTTGCGTACTCCCTGCCCATAACTCCCTGAAGCTCCGGGAACTCGAACACCATCGACGTAACGAGGTCTGCTTTCGAGAGATATGCTGCTCTGTCCACGAGTGAGGCTATATCCGTCTCGCCGTATGCTGTGCAGATCCACAGAGCTAATTTCCGCGTGAGCATGACTTTATCGTACACGCTGCCGAGTTTCTCCTGATAGGTTACGCTCTTGAGCCTCTCCACGAATGACGCTAACGGAATCTTTCTGTCCTCCTCCCAGAAAAATGCTGCGTCCTCAAGTCTCGCGCGTAATACTCTCTCGTTCCCCTCACGGATAACGTTCATGTTGGGTACTAGATTATTGCTCACACCCACAAAGTAATTCGCTAGCCTGCCGTTTTTGTCCCTGCTGCGGACGGCTAGATACTTCTGGTTTTTCTTCATGGACGTAGTGAGGACTTCTTCAGGGATGTCCAGATATTTCTTGTCGAAGCTCCCGATGAACGGCACAGGGTACTCCACAAGGTACAAATTCTCCTCAAGAATACCCGCATCCATTTCAGGCTCATAATTCCCGTCAAAGTCCTTCTGCAGGGCAGCTATAGCAGTCTTCATTTTCTGGAGGCGTTTTTCCTGATCGAGAATAACATTGTTGTCATAAAGCAGGTCTAAATACTCTGACGCGTTCCGAATCTCGATAGACTTTTTCCCCATGAACCTATGCCCCGAAGTTTTACGGCCGCTCTCCACTCCGCCGAACTTGAACGGAATCACCTTGTCGTCCGCAAGCCCGACTATCCACCTCACAGGACGCGCAAACCTCACTCCGGAATTGTCCCAGTACATGCTCTTCGGGAAGCTCAGCCCCGAAATCAGCACCGCAAGAATCTCAGGCAGCACATCAAGCGCAGGACGGCTCTCCTGACGAATCACTGCCGCTATATACTTCACGCCGTTGACCTCTATCTCCTTGAGGTCTTTCACGTCAACACCCTTGCTCTTCGCGAAACCTATCGCCGCACGTGTAGGGACTCCGTTCTGGTCGTACGAATTTGCGAGTGCCGGCCCCTTGAACTCCTCGACCTGTTCTGTCTGTGTGTCGCTGACGTTCGTTATGAGCAGTGCAAGCCTTCTCGGTGTAGCATATGCCTTCACATCACGGAAAGCTAACCTGTTTGCGGCAAGTGATGACTCCGCGTGTTCCTTCAGGGACTTCAAGGCATCAGGTATGAATCTCGAAGGTATCTCCTCAGTGCCGATCTCCAGTAATACGTTCTTTATGGGCATAGCAAAATTACCTCCTGTCCTCGTCAAAATAGCTGCCTGTGTTCCTGTCGAATTTCTCCATCAACGGGAATCCCATATCCTCACGCTGCTTGCGATAAGCTGCCGCACACCTGCACGCCAAAGCCCTCACTCGCGAAATGTAGCTTGTGCGTTCGGTAACACTGATTGCGTTTCTTGCATCCAGCAGGTTGAACGTGTGGGAGCTCTTCAGCACATAGTCATACGCCGGCAACACAAAACCCTTGTCGAGAATCCTGCCTGCCTCCGCCTCGTACATTGCGAACAACTGGAAAAGCATATCCGTATCCGCAATCTCAAAGTTGTAGTGTGAGTGTTCGATTTCACCCTGAAGATGCACATCACCGTACGTAACATTGCCAGCCCAATCCAGATCGTAGACGCTGTCCTTTTTCTGAACATACATTGCGATTCTCTCGATACCGTATGTGATTTCAGCGGGGACGCTCTCCATGTCGATGCCGCCGAGCTGCTGGAAGTACGTGAACTGCGTGATCTCCATACCGTCAAGCCACACTTCCCAGCCTAAACCCCACGCACCAGTCGAAGGATTCTCCCAGTCGTCCTCAACGAAGCGTATATCATGCTCCGAAGCGTCTATGCCCAGACTCGCGAGGCTCTCTATGTACAAGTCCTGAATGTTTGCGGGCGAGGGCTTGATGATGACTTGATACTGGTAATAGTGCTGTAACCTGTTGGGATTCTTGCCGTATCTTCCGTCTGACGGGCGGCGTGATGGCTCAACGTATGCAGTCCTCCACGGCTCAGGGCCAAGTACTCGCAGGGCAGTTGCAGGGTTCATAGTTCCCGCACCTACCTCGATGTCGTAGGGCTGATGTATCACGCAATCGTGCCTAGCCCAGAAATTTTGCAGCCTGAAATATATTTCCTGAAAGTTCAAGTTATAGATGTCTCCTCTCGTGAATTATTTACGTGAAGCCAGCTGTGCATTGCCTCCGAGATACGGAACAGGGTTTACTTTTGCGTCGTTTATCCTGACCTCGAAATGCAGATGATTCGCGGTTGACCTGCCTGTGCTGCCGACATAGCCGATGATTTCCCCCTGCATGACTTTCTGCCCCTCTCGTACAGCAACTTTTGAGCAGTGTGCGTAAAATGTCTTGACGTTCCCGCCATGATCCAGCATAACGAAATTTCCGTAACCCCTGAAGCCCATAGTGGAGTTATTGCCTGTGCGAGCGACTACACCATTTCTTGCGGCTCTTATCGGAGTCCCGTGTGGCATGGGAATATCAATACCTTCATGTCTGTGTTTACCGCGCCACTTCCCGAACGGAGATGATATTTTCCCGTCGACAGGCCACATCATTTTGCCGTTAAGCGCGTTGAGATTGGTCATGATGTTGTTGTTGCCAGCCTTCGGAGTCACGTTGTAGTAGGGAAGGTAGCTGTAGCTTGACGTGAACGGTGCAGTAGCGTCCGCAACGGTGGGCTTTTTGGGAGCGGCACTCTGCGGGAGCTTGACGACCTCGACTTTGTCGCCGGAGATTACGAGCCTCATCGGGCCCTGCGTGGGGTCTCCATTGGGTGAAAGTATGATGATGGGATCCATAAGACCGGCTAATTCCTGCTTTGGCGGCTTGGGCTTGGCAGTGAGAATCTTGTCGGGCTTGGCCATCTGCGCAATTGCACTTGCTGGTGAAGGACGAGCCTGTTTTGCTGCCTGCTGTGTGCGGGCTTGTGCTGCCGGAGTCGGAATCGGAATCGGTGCAGGTGCAGAGATTTTCACGGGTGTTTTTGCCTGAACGGGTGCAGTCTGGATTTCGGGCTGTGTTTCTGCCTGAACGGGTGCAGTCTGAACTTGTGCGGGCAGTTGTGCTTTCTGGGGCAAGAGCTTTTCAGGTGCAGGGAGAATATTTGCGTCTGCCTGTTCTGTTACCTGAACTGGGGCGGGCTGAGTCACGGGCTGTTCCTGCTCTATGAGTCTGCGTGCTGCTGCTCCGGAAGTGACCGGCACTAATGATTTGGGCTGCCATGCTCCAATGTTCTGCCATATCGCCAACAAGTCCGCCTGTCTCGCGGGAAGATATATTGTTGATCCGGGCTTGATGTCCTCAGCGTCAGTGTGATTCGCCCAGAAAACATCCTTTACTGCAATTTCACGAGCCCTGCAGTATTCCGTCAAGGTGCTGAAATCCTGCGTAAGGTCATCCGTGAACGTCATAGTCTCCCATTTCGCGGCGGCATGTGCTGCACATGACACCACCAGCATAAATATCACAGCCATTAATATTTTCTTCACTGTACTTATCCCCCTATACCCTTTCCGTTACGATTCTGAAACCTGCATCTGTGAGTTTGCTCCTGATAGTGTCAATCTGTGAGGAGTTCAGAGTCTCCAGTGCCAATTTCAGGAAGCATGAATTGATAGCCATCTTAGTATCTCCGTGATCGTAGTAGACCGACACGACATTAGCCCCGCATGACGCAATGATCTCGCTGACCTGCTGGAGCTGGCCGGGTTTGTCGACAAGCTCAATCGTCAAGTTCACGTTGCGCCCCGTCATCATGAGGCCTCTGGTGATTACGCGTGAGAGTATATTCACGTCAATATTGCCGCCAGACACAACGCATACAGTCTTTTTGCCCTCAATGGGTAATTTGTGGAACAGAGCCGCCGCCACAGGTACAGCACCTGCACCCTCAGCAATGAGCTTCTGCCTCTCGATAAGCGCAAGTATCGCCGCAGCAATCTCGTCCTCACTGACGCAGACAATATCGTCAACGTACTTGCTGATGATGTCGAATGTATTCTCTCCGGGATTCTTCACGGCTATTCCGTCCGCAAACGTAGAGACGGATTCTAGACTCTGCCTCTGTTTCGCGATGAATGAGTTGTACATGCTTGCTGCACCTGCTGCCTGAACGCCATAGACTTTTACGCTAGGCTTGAGGCTTTTGACGGCGAAGGCTATTCCGGAAATCAGGCCTCCTCCACCGATCGGGACTATTATTGCCTCAACGTCCTCCAGTTGATCCAGAATTTCGAGTCCAATCGTAGCCTGCCCCGCCATGACGTACTCATCATCATACGGGTGTATGAACGTTGCTCTGGTCTGTTCGACGATCTCGAGTGCGCGGTCGTGAGCGTCATCGTAGACACCTTTGACGAGTTCGACGGTTGCGCCGAGTCTGCGAGTGCTGTCGATCTTCATGACTGGAGCGGAGTCTGGCATGCAGATAGTTGCGGAAATGCCTTTGCGTGATGCGGACATGGCCACACCTTGTGCGTGGTTGCCTGCGGAACATGCGACTATGCCGCGAGATTTTTCCTCGTCAGTGAGCTGAGAGATCTTGTAGTATGCGCCCCTGAGCTTGAAGCTGCCTGTTACCTGCAAGTTTTCGGTTTTGAGGTAGAGGCTGTGATTCTCGCTGAGGTTAGGAGCGGCGATGAGGTCAGTTTTACGAGCGCACTCTCTGAGGATATAAGCGGCGGTATAGACTTTATCGAGGGTCAGCATGTACATAGACCCCCTGCAAACATATTCATGATAATCACTCTCCACTTCGGATAATGGGGATATTATACAATTAATACGTAGAAATATAGAGCAACAAATCATAACAATGTGAAGAAAATCAACGAAGATTCTGCTGATTATTGATTACGGGAATAGCAGCAATGATATACTTGTGAACGAGAAAACCTGCCTCAAAAAATCCCCATGATAGACGATGATTTTACAACTACATTTACAACTACAAAAATATCCCATGAATTACGATGCCTGCTTATTTTACGGGGGGTGATGTTTCGATTAGATTCTGCATTTTTTGCTTTACATGATGAGTGAAAAACGGGCTATGCTTTCATGACATGAGTGGTATATGCATTTTTTGCTTCACACTGCGCTAGAATATTAAGCACTCATAAATTCACGTGAGAGGGGTAAAGATTCATGATGAAGGTATTGATGATTAACGGTAGTCCTCACGAAAAGGGCTGCACGTTTACTGCACTAAGTGAAGTTGCTGGAGCATTAGGCCGCCGGGGGATCGGGAGCGAGATTTTCTGGATCGGGAAGAATGCGATACATGGGTGTGCTGCGTGCTGGGGATGCGAGAGTCTTGGCCGATGTGTGTTTGGTGATGATGGTGTGAACGAGCTGAACGCGCGAGCCGGAGAGTTTTCTGGGCTGGTGGTAGGTTCTCCGGTGTACTATGGTGGTCCTGCCGGAGGGCTGTGTGCGTTTCTGGACAGGATGTTTTTCTCGGGCGGGGACAAATGGGCAGGGAAGCCAGGAGCGTGTGTAGTGTCGTGCAGGAGGGGCGGAGCGAGTGCAGCGTTTGACCGGCTCAACAAGTATTTCACGATAAACAACATGCCAGTGGTGTCGTCGCAGTACTGGAATCAGGTGCACGGAAACTCTCCGGAAGAGGTCATGCAGGATCTAGAGGGTATGCAGACGATGAGGACGTTGGGTGAGAACATGGGGTATTTGCTGAAGTGCATAGAGGCAGGCCGGAAAGCTGGAGTCCCTGAGCCGGAGATTGAGGAGACTGTGTACACGAACTTTATACGTTAGGTGAAAATAAAGAGCCTCCCTGTGTGTGGGGAGGTTCTTTTGTGTGTTGGTTGGTTGTAGGTCAAAAGCTAAGTCATTTGTGGCTAAATATTGCCCTCAGTAAACGTAAATTCTCTGTTGTAGCTGTAATCTTCATCTTCTCCGTCAGCAGGAGTGTTGTGGAAAAGGAACGCACCGACTGTGTAGTCTTCTTCATCATCTTCGTTGCCGTTTATGCGGATGTCTCTGTAGCCTTTAAGGGATTTTGCTATAGCTTTGAAATCGCTGTCATTCTTGAAGCTGCAAATTACGTATGCTCCCTTTGCTGCGTCCGAAGCTGTTGCGGCTACACCGGCTACTATTTCGTACATGATACTGTTCTTTACAGCAGATTCGCCTGTTCCTGTTTTGTTATACGAGTCCAAATCAAGAAGTTCTGCTGTCTTGAGATTATTTTTAGTAACGTTTGTTTCCTTGAACTGATTCCCTTCCTGAAGCTGATAAAGAATTGCTGCCGTCTTGATAGTGTTTAGGTTAGTGTAGATAGTTGATGCCTTAGCTGCTGCGTTTGCACTGCCGCTTGAAACCGTCATAGCTGCTGAAAGAGTCCCTAAAATCGCGATTACTATCAACAACTCGACTAACGTGAATCCCTTACGAAATTTCTTCATGAATTTTTTCCTCCTTAATGTGTGCTGAATCATGTTGCTTGCTAGTGTTGCTTCCCTTTGAGCTATATCTACAGCCCACCAACTACGAAATTTTTTTGCACACAACTACTCACGCCCTGCTTTAATGTGGTATCATAGCCATGTACAGGGAAGAGGCTTTTCTCAAACGAGTAGCCACGTGCGTTTGTTCTTAACCGATTAAGTTATAGCACAACACCCTGTATTTTTGTGCATGTTCATAATTTTTTCATGCCAGTTTTTTACACTGCCTCTTTCCGCAAACATCACCGCCCCTCCATGTCACACAAGCTCTCTCTCGTCACACATGCCTTCTCCGCCAAAAAAGAGGGCCTCACTCACCGCAAAGCCCCCTCCGTTTCGTTCACTCCTTTCAGTCTGCTCACTGCTGCTCACTGCTGCGCCACAGAATACCTCCCTCCAGCCTCAACTACCAGTCCTTCAGCCTCCAGCATCACCACCGCACTAATCACATCACCCATCTCCTTCCCGCTCTCAGCTATCAGCTCATCCAGCAGTCTATTTCCCTTCTGCTGAATCAGCCCGTATATCACCTTCTCATCATCCGAAAGCTCCGCCCCAGCATTCACAGCCTTCTTTTCCTGCACAGACTCCTCCTCCTCTTCCGTAAACAGCTCCAACTGCTCACGCCGCCCCGTAAAGCTCTCCACAAACTCCCTCACGTCACACAAACACTTCGCCCCACGATTCAGCAGCCTGTTCGTCCCCGCACTGTTCGTGTCACAAATCCTTCCAGGCACCGCCCACAGCTCTCGCCCCAATTCCTGCGCATACCTCGCCGTGATCATCGCACCGCTCTTCTCGTCAGCCTCCACTATCACCGTCCGCGAACTCATCCCAGCAATCAGCCTGTTACGTTCCGGAAAGTGCCACCCTTCGCCGGGACTCCCGATCGGATACTCGGACACTACAGCCCCGCGTTCTGCTATGCGCGCAAAAAGATCCCTGTTCTCCACCGGATACACCCTGTCTATCGATGTCCCGAACACCGCAATCGTGATCCCGTCCTCAGAGAGTGAGCCCCTGTGTGCCGCCGAATCTATGCCCTGCGCTCCTCCGCTGATGGTGATTGCTCCAGATTTCGCGAGGGCCTTCGCAAGCTGTGAGGCAGTATCTTGGCCGTACTGGCTGGGCTGACGTGTGCCGACTATCGCCACAGACGGAAAGGACAGAATCATTTTCCCCTTCACGTACAATCCTACAGGAGGACGCTTCAGGTCTAGGAGCTTTGCGGGGTAATCGAGATCCTTTGCTGTGATGAATCTTGCGCCGAGTTTTTGCATGGTGTCTATTTCGCGATCAAGCCAGCCGTCTTTTGCAAGAAAGTCATTCACACGAAGTATCTGCGCGTCAGTGAGTCCTAGTGCCTCCAAGAATCCAGAGCCGGAGAAAATTTCACTGGGGTCATGTTCGTTGCAGAGCTTCATGAATAAGCTGTAGGGTATCGTTGCTGCGTTAAATAGTAATCCTGCTTTGGTTATGTCGTTCATCATGGAAAATAGTTTATTGTGTAAGGTACCAATCCGCAACAAAGAATCATATGCTCATGCTTTCATGGTCAGGGCAATAGATTTTACTTACACGCGGATAAATTCAACCTGTTATAATATTTTCCAATCCCAAATTTCACAAACATACATCTCTATTTTTCAGGAAGGAAGTGCTGTAATCTTGTTCTTCAGGAAATACGGGGATATTATCGTCGGAATATTTTACACTGCCCTCGGTGCAGCAGTAATCTATCTCGCACAGCAGCTCCCCAAATCCCGCGTCATGAAAATCGGCCCGGACTTCATGCCTATGGTTATAGGTGTGCTGATAGTGTGCCTTGCGTTGATGCTCCTGTTCAGCTCCATCAAGAACTTCAAGCGCAACGTTGCCAAAGCTGAAGCCATGCCCGCCGACACTTCGGACTACAAACGCGTATTAGCCTCCCTCGTTCTGGTAGTGATCTACGTGAATATCCTTGCACCTGTAGGATTCATCCTGTCAACGCTGGGCTATCTGTTCCTCCAGATTCTTGTGCTTGCTCCAGACGGCTCACGCACCGCCAAAAACGTCATGCTTTACGCAGTGATTGATGTAGTCTTCGTGTTAGTAGTCTTCTTCCTGTTCCGGTACGGCTTCAAGATAGTTCTGCCGTCAGGAATTTTC
>JAFTBT010000139.1 GCA_017455085.1 Synergistaceae bacterium | reverse complement strand
TACCATGCACAACCCGGAGTTCACCATGATGGAGGTGTATTGGCCGTACGCTAACTATGTCGACATGATGAACCTCGCAGAAGAACTCATCCGCAACGCTGCAAAAGCAATCGGCACTCTCACAATCGAGTGGAACGGCACGCAGTTAGACCTCTCGAAACCGTTCAACAGAATCACCATGCGCGAGGCTGTGAAAGAATATGCAGGGGTAGACTTTGACGCAATAGAGTCTGACGAGGAAGCAAGGGACATCGCCCGCAAAAAGGGACTCGGTGATGAACTTACAGGCCGCGAGAGCAAATTTGCAGTGCTGAATCTGATGTTTGAGGCGTTCGGTGAGACCCAACTCATAGAGCCGACATTCCTGCTCGGCCACCCTACGGAAATATCTCCGCTGTCGAAGAGAGACCCCGAAAATCCCGACTACACTCACAGATTCGAGCTGTTCATGTTTGGGAAGGAAGTTGCTAATGCGTTCAGTGAGCTTAACGACCCGATAGACCAGCGCGAAAGATTCGAGGACCAGGCCCGCAAAAAGGCTGAAGGCGACGACGAAGCACATGTCTTTGACGAGGACTTCATCAACGCAATCGAGGCAGGACTCCCCCCGACCGGAGGAATGGGAATCGGAATGGACAGGATAGTAATGTTCCTGACCGGAGCAAAATCTATCAGGGATGTGATTCTGTTCCCGGCTATGAAGCCAAAAGCATAATGGACTCTCAGAATACCAACATATTCGCTGCCCGCATGAATGAACTATACTCGCTGATAGAACGTCATGCGGGTTTGTATTACGAACAGGACAGCCCCGAAATCCCCGACGCAGAATATGACGCACTAGTCCGAGAGCTTGCAGACCTTGAGCGCGAACACCCCGAATTTTCCCGAAAAGACTTCCTGACGCACAGAGTAGGAGGCAAACCCAGTGAACTATTCGCCAAAGTGAAACATGAAGTGCCTATGCTCTCACTGGATAACGTTTTTGACGCTGGGGAGCTGGAGAATTTCTTTGCACGCATAGATTCTGACTCAGGGTTTGTGTGCGAGATGAAGATTGACGGGCTTGCTGTGTCTCTGGTGTACGAGGACGGAATTTTTGTGCGGGGAGCTACTCGCGGTGACGGCCAAGTCGGTGAGGACGTTACGGAGAACTTGCGGGTGATTGAGGCTGTTCCGAAAAGACTCCAGAATCCTCCGGCTGGAAGAGTTGAGGTGCGCGGTGAGGTGCTGATGACTCGTGAACGTTTCGAGGCGGTCAACAGGCAGTGCGAAGAACAGGGGCTGAAGACTTTTGCGAACCCCAGAAATGCAGCGTCAGGGACTCTCCGGCAGAAAGACCCGGCAATTACCGCAAAGAGAGGGCTTGATATTTTCCTGTACTACCTTGTGGACGCAGAGAGCTTCGGAATCAGAGACCAGTATAACGCGCTTTTGTGGCTGAAGTCTCACGGGCTGCCCACTCAAGAAGTGTGGAAGTACTGTGCGAATTTGCGGGAAGTGCAGAGATTCATAGACCATTGGCAGGAAGGAAGGCACACACTAAATTACGTTACTGACGGAGTAGTGATCAAGCTGGATGATTTGACTCAGTGGGAAAAAATCGGCGCAACTGCTCACGCTCCGAGATGGGCTGTAGCGTACAAGTATCCTCCTGAAGAAGCGAGGACTAAGCTCCTTGACGTGATGGTCTCTGTAGGCAGGACGGGGATTCTGACTCCTGTGGCTGTACTTGAGCCTGTGAGGCTGGCGGGAACTCAGGTTCAGAGAGCTACACTGCATAACGCTGATGACATAGCCCGCAAAGATATTCGTGTGGGGGATTTCGTGATGGTCAGGAAGGCCGCAGAGATCATCCCCGAAATTGTGAGCGTGGATGTGAGCGCACGAACCGGCCAAGAAGTTCCGTACACTATGCCGGAGAAATGTCCTGCATGCGGGTCGGAAGTGGTGAGGCTCCCGGGAGAGGCGGCACTGCGGTGTCCGAATAGGGCATCTTGTCCTGCGCAGCTTGTTGAGGGGCTGAGGTACTTTGCTTCACGTGAGGGAATGGACATCAGGGGAATCGGCAGGGTCTTAGCGGAGAAACTCATCTCTTCGGGGATGGTGAAGAGACTCAGCGATATATATACTCTCTCGCCGAAAGACTGGATGACTCTCGACAAAGTAGCCGAAAAGTCCGCAGAGAATCTCACTGCACAGCTTGAGGCCTCAAAGAGCAGGCCATTAGTGAATCTGATTACTGCATTGGGGATTCAGTATGTCGGGAAGAATACTGCGGGGCTGCTGGTGAATCATTTCGGCAGTCTGGACGCGATGATGAATGCATCTGAGGAAGATTTGGCTGCTGTTGATGGAATAGGTGAAGTGATTGCGGACTCTGTGCATGAGTTTTTCAGGAATGCGGAGAACGTGAGGCTGATCGAAGATTTTCGGGCTTTGGGCTTCAGGATGAGTGAGGATGTTTCAGAGAACAGGGGGCCTCTGTGGGGGAAGAGCTTTGTGTTCACGGGAGGGCTTGCCTCGATGACGCGGACGGAGGCAGGAAAACGTGTGAAGGCATTGGGCGGAAGGGTGATGACCAGTGTCAGCAGCAAGACGGATTACGTTGTGTTAGGAGGAAAGCCCGGAGCAAAGCTGAAGAAAGCTGAGGAATTAGGGATAAAGATTCTGACGGAAGAGGAATTTCTGAGCATGATTAACCCGTGAAGTGATATGTGTTTTCTGCGCACATGGGCATCAGCATGTTCATCAAGAGAAAGTTTCTGACGGAGCAGGGTGTTTCTGGACATAACAGCACTATCATAATATAATGCAAAGCTATCCAAATTTGAAGGAGGTTTTTGTTATGTCTAATAACAACAGAAGAGGAAGGCCGCATGTTTTCCCTGATCCTAAAGATCGTTCAAAAAATGACCCGGCTGTAATGGTGTCAAGCAAACAGGTGATAGGTATCTACAATCAGGAAACAGGCGAACAGGCACAGTACGTTACTGACAACGTAAAAACTTGGTTTTGTAATGAAGCTAAAGCAAAAGGTTGGGACTCAGCAGAATTTATCGGTAATCAGTGCTTGCTGAAAATGAATCTTTAGCTTGAGTTCCTAGAGAGGATTACGAGAGACAGCAGGGGGACATCTTCAAAGGTGTTCCCTTTTTTGTACACACTTCACAGGCAGCGTGATATGATATTCGCCATCCCACATAAATTTTTCGACAAGGAGCAATTTTCCCAATGGAGAAGAAAATTAAACGTATAGGCGTATTGACCAGCGGAGGAGACTCCCCAGGCATGAACGCAGCAGTCAGAGCCGTAGCCCGCACAGCAATGCATTTCGGTATGGAGTGCATAGGCATACGCAGGGGCTGGCAGGGACTCATCAACAGCGACTTCGTGATCCTCAACAATGATGCAGTCAGACACATTCTCGGACGCGGAGGCACTATCCTCTACACCGCCCGCAGTGAAGAGTTCATGACCGAGAAAGGCCGCGAAAAAGCTGTAGGCACTTGCAGGATGCTCGGACTCGACGCAGTTGTAGCTATCGGCGGAGACGGAACATTCAGGGGCGCGCTTGAGCTTTCGCGTTTGGGAGTCCCCGTGATGGGAATCCCGGCAACTATCGACAACGATATAGGCTGCTCAAACTACACCATAGGCTTCGATTCTGCCTGCAACACCGCAATTGACTGTATTGACAAACTCAGAGACACAATGCAGTCACACGAAAGGTGCAGCGTCGTCGAGGTCATGGGCAGGCACGCCGGATACTTGGCTCTGTACGTCGGGCTTGCTGTCGGAGCGACTTCGGTGCTGATTCCGGAAAAGGAAGTGAATTTTGACGAGGACGTTGTAGCCAGAATCCAGAACGCCAGACTCTCAGGGCAGACGCATTTCATGGTGGTAGTCGCTGAAGGTGCAGGCAGCGCAATAGACATCGGCCACAAGATTCACGAGGCACTGGGGCTAGATCCCCGCGTTACTGTCCTCGGACACATCCAGAGAGGCGGAGCACCCACAGGAAGAGACCGCGAAACTGCTACACGTATGGGCTATCATGCAGTGAGGGCGTTGGCGGAAGGACGAGCAGGCAGCGTCATATGCACTCAGGAAGGCAGCATCAGAGAGATCGAGATCGAGCAGGCTCTAGCCATGAAGAAGAATCTCCCCATGATACGCTACGAAATTATGGAGGCTATTTCTGCTCCGGCAGTGTTTCACTAAAAAATGACGGCTGTATTGATGGCGGTGAATATGCTGCTTGGGACTGTTCAGGCCGAAAATTTCGCGATGGACTACCTGAGATTCGGGAACGGCGCAAGAAATCTTGTGATTATTCCAGGCACAAGCGTTCAGAGCGTTATGAACTCTGCACAAGCTATTGCGGACAGCTACAAGCTGCTCACTGACGATTTTACGGTGTATGTTCTTGACCGCAGAAAGGACATGCCGGAGTCGTACACTGTCTACGAAATGGCACATGACACTGCGGAGGCTATCAAGGCCCTGAAACTTGAGAGAGTGAGTATTTTCGGAGCGTCTCAGGGCGGAATGATAGCTATGAAGATTGCGGTTGACTACCCTGAACTTGTAGAGAGTCTGATTCTCGGCTCAACATCAGCCCAAGTAACGCAGGAAACATACAGAAGAGTTTTTGCAGGCTTGGCAGAATTAGCAGAGGCAGGAAAACCTGAGGAGCTGTATTTGTCGTTCGGGAAGGCTTTATTTCCCGAATCAGTTTTTGAACAGTCAAGGGAGCTGTTGATTGAGGCAGCAAAAACTGTTACGCCGGATGACCTGAAAAGATTCGTAACTATCACTGAAGGCATGAATGGCTTTGACGTTGTAAGAGATCTGCATAAAATCAAGTGTCCTGTGTTAGTGATCGGCTCAAACAGCGATAAAATATTTGGCGGTGAAGCGTCAGTGCAGATTATGGAATCTCTCAAGGGCAAAGCAAATTGTGAACTGTTCATGTATGACGGTTACGGCCATGCAGCATATGACCTAGCTCCTGACTACAAAGAACGTATACTGAAGTTTCTTGTGTCTGTTCGGTGAGAGCATTCGGCAAAAATATACCGGATCAGAGTTCTCGTGATTAGTGATTGCTCCGATCCGGTTTTGTTGTCTCTTAGTCTTCGTGCATCACGTGAGCGCAGCGTTTACACAGTCCGTTAGCATTCGGGTGTTCGTCATACTTCCAGCATCTCGGACACTTCTCACCTTCCGCAACTCCTCCGGCAATCTCGAATCCCGTAGCTTCATCCTTCACAACAACAGGCAGAGTCAATTCATCCGCCCACGCGAATTTTGACACTATCGCTATATCCGCAAGCTCCTCACACGAAAATGCTCCGGCTATCTTCGCGAGACCTTCTGACTTCTTGGCCTGCACCTGAGCCTCCAGAGATGTCCCGATAGTTTTCGCTGCCCTCATGGTCTCAAGCATACGGCTGACCGCTCCCTTGAAGGCCTCTGCCTCTTCCCACAGACCAGCAAGCTCATCGTTCAGGTACTTGGGATTCTGTTTCGGGAAGTCCGAAAGAAATACGCTCTCCTGAAGTGAAGGGTCTATCTCCCTCATTTCCTGCCATATCTCTTCAGAGGTGAAGCTCAGTAACGGCGCAAGCATCCTCGTCAAGCACGAAAGTATCTCCCACATAGCAGTCTGTGCGCTACGGCGGGTAAGGGAGTCCGCAGCCTCAACATAGAGTCTATCCTTGCTGATGTCCAGATAGAACGCACTAAGCTCGTTCACGCAGAATGAGTGTATCAGCGACACAGGCACATGAAATTCATACTCTTCAAATGCCTCGTAAGCTCTGGCTATGATTCTGTGAAGCCTGTCCAGAATCCACTTGTCCATTGAGAGCATGGAGTCATAGTTCACTGCGTTAGTCTTTGGGTTGAAGTCGTGGAGGTTGCCGAGCAAGAATCTCGCTGTGTTCCTGATTCTCCTGTAGGTCTCGGATAACGTCTTGAGAATCTGCTTTGAGATCCTAACGTCGTTCCTGTAATCCGTAGACGCTACCCACAGCCTGAGTATATCCGCGCCGAATTCATCGCAGACTTCTTTGGGGGCTATAGTGTTGCCGAGGGACTTGCTCATTTTCCGGCCCTCACCGTCAAGAGTGAACCCGTGAGTCAGAACCTGCGCATACGGAGCTTTTCCCTTGATGGCTGTTGCTGTCAGCAATGACGACTGGAACCACCCGCGGTGCTGGTCGCTGCCCTCTAGGTACATATCGCACGGCCAAGACAGTCCGAATCTCTCGTTGAGTACCGCCATGTGAGACACTCCAGAGTCAAACCACACATCAAGAATATTGCTGTCCTTCTCGACGTTGTG
>JAFTBT010000021.1 GCA_017455085.1 Synergistaceae bacterium | reverse complement strand
TGTGTTGCTGCGGTGGCTTCGATCCGGAGGGAGCTCGGAGGAAAATGGGCGTTGGGTGTAGTGATTTGGCAGTGTGCGGTGGCGTGGATTGCGGCGTGGCTCACGAGAGTCATAATGCTTGCGGTGATGTGAAGCCATTGCGGAAAAGTTAATCATGCACTAAATTTACAGTATCCCGAAATCATAAAGAGGTTAATATCATGAAACAGTATCACATTGCTTTGAGTGAACAGGACTCGGCCAAGTACTGCATACTTCCGGGAGACCCAGCACGAAGCGAAAAAATCGCTCAGTATCTCGACAACCCTCACTTTGTCGCACAAAACAGGGAATACACCACCTACACAGGGACTCTTGACGGAGAAAGAGTACTCGTAATTTCCACAGGGATGGGCGGGCCAAGTGCAGCGATCGCCATGGAGGAACTCTGCGCTATCGGAGTCAACACCTTCATCCGCGTGGGTACTTGCGGCGGAATCAACATGAAGGTCAAGGCTTCGGACATTGTCATCCCAACCGGAGCAGTCCGCTATGACGGCACAGGCAGAGAATACGCTCCGATAGAGTATCCGGCAGTTGCTGACTTCGGAATCGTGAAGGCACTCGTAGATTCTGCTCAGGCACTCGGCGAAAAATGGCACACCGGAGTCGTCCAGTGCAAAGATTCTTTTTACGGCCAGCACAGCCCCCAGAGAATGCCCGTGAGTTACGAGCTGCTCAACAAATGGGAAGCATGGAAAAAGCTCGGAGTCTTGGCCAGCGAGATGGAGTCCGCAACAATGTTCGTAGTTGCTGACGCTTTGGGTGTCCGGTGCGGGAGTGTGCTTAACGTGATTTGGAATCAGGAACGCAAGGCAGCAGGCTATCACGAACCTGACGACTTCGACACTGACAGGGGAATACGTGTAGCTGTCGGAGCAATCCGTAATTTATTGACACAAGATTTATCATAGAGCTATCACGAATTTTTGAGGGGGAATATATATCTTGAGAATTGCAGCACCTTTTGACGGCGCAAATATCTTTCAGCATTTCGGCAAAACCCAGCAGTTCAAGCTCTACGACTCTGACGGAAAAACTATCACTCATTCCGAAGTCATAGGCACGGACGGAAACGGTCACGGCGCACTCGCTCCATACCTGAAGGCTCACGGAATCGACACAGTAATTTGCGGAGGGGTCGGCGAAGGAATGCAGCAGGCACTTTCGGAATTGGGCATAAAGTTTTTCGCAGGAGTCTCCGGCAACCCTGACGAGGCTGTACGAGAATTACTAGCTGGGACTCTGAACTACGAGGTATCTCCTCATTGCGACCACGACCACGAGCATCATCACGGAGGCGAAAATCACAATGGCTAACTGCAATCACGACTGCGAACACTGCGGCTCAAACTGCGGTGAACGTACAGCAGAGTCACTGCTCTTCGCACCGAAGCCCGGAGTCAAAAACGTTATCGGTGTCGTCTCCGGAAAAGGCGGAGTCGGAAAATCCCTAGTTACCGGACTGTTGGCCTGCGCTATGGCTCACAAGGGGCACAGCACCGCAATTCTCGACGCGGACATCACCGGGCCAAGTATACCGAGAATGTTCGGCCTGCATGATGCGTTACTCTCTGACGGGCATATGATTCAGCCTGCACTCACGAAAAACGGCATTAAGGTCGTCTCCATGAATCTCTGCCTTCCGAACGAGGGAGACCCCGTAGTCTGGAGAGGGCCAGTGTTGGGAGGAGTGCTCCAGCAATTCTGGGAGGAAGTCGACTGGGGACGCACTGACTTCATGTTTGTGGACATGCCTCCCGGAACTGGAGACGTGCCGCTTACGGTGTTCCAGTCATTGCCGCTGAAGGGCATTGTGATAGTTACCACGCCGCAGGAACTTGTGGGAATGATTGTGCATAAGGCTCTGAGAATGGCCGAGATCATGAAGATCCCTGTGCTGGGAATAGTCGAGAACATGGCGTATTTTGAGTGTCCTGACTGCGGGAAAAAGCACTACATTTTCGGGCGTGAGACTTCCGGCGTGAAGATTGACGCTGAGATTCCGATTATGCCTGCTCTTGCGGGACTATGTGACTCCGGAAAGATTGAGGACTCTGATGCGGTGAAGTACCTTGACGGATTCGTGAACACTCTGAAGAAAATCTAGTGCAAATTCATGCTATAATCCATGAAAATTTTTGTTGGAGGCATTGACTGATATGCAGAAAGTGAGTAAAATCGAGCCACGAGCCACGAGCCACAGCTAATTTTGTCTCTCTAGCTTCCACGAACGTTAATATTTCTGCCCCGATTCGTTATGAGTCTGGGGCTTTTTTGTGCGTCAGGAGGCTGGCAGCATGAAGAATATTATCGTTTTCGGAGCAAGCGGAGGCACAGGAAATTACTTCATCGAGTACTTCAAGCAGCACTGCAAAGACTCAGGCTATGAGGTTATTGCTATCGGAAGGCGCGATACAGACTTTTTCGAGCGCATCGGCGTACGGTACATCAGGGTGGACATCACCAACAGGGACGATTTCCGCAAGCTGCCTGATGAAGTTTTCGCAGTGGTGGATTTGGCAGGACTCATGCCCGCACGCATGGAAGGCTACAACCCCTACAAGTATATTGACGTGAACATAACAGGCACTCTCAATATTCTGGAGTACTGTAGGCAGGCAAAAGCGGACCGCATAATTTTCGCGCAGAGTTTCGGGGACATCAAGGATCACAGCGAAGACAACACCCTCCTCAGAGTGGACATGCCGCGCAAGTTCAGTTTCACATCAGACCACACCGTTTATGTCATGACGAAGAATTTTGCTGTCGACCTAATCGAGAACTATCATCAGGTTTACGGTATTAAGAACTTCATTTTCAGGATGCCGACTATATACTATTACTCTGTGGATGACGCTTATTATTATGTTGACGGAGTGAAGAGGAAAATAGCATGGAGAATCATTCTTGACCACGCTGTAGCCGGTGAAGATATAGAAGTCTGGGGAGACCCTTCGCGCGTGAAAGATATGGTGTACGTCAAAGATTTCTGCCAGATGATGTACAGGGCAGTATTCGTTGACAGGGATTCGGGGTACTACAACGTAGGCACTGGAGTCGGAACGAGCCTGCTGGATCAGGTGAAGGGCATGGTTGAGGTTTTCGGGCCTGAAGGGAAGAAGTCCAGAATCATCATGCGTCCCGATAAGCCCAACGCTCCGCAGTACATTATGGATATTGCTCCGGCACGTAAAGAACTGGGGTATGAGCCGGAATATTCGTATACTGCCATGCTGGAGGACATGAAGCTGGAAATGCACAAGCAGGCCTCAGACAGACACTAGTAAGATTTTGCTGCGGGGTATGCGTTCACCTGGTACTTCGCAGCGTTTTTTGATGTATAATCCCTCCCAGAAAATCCCCCCCCATAACTTCAGATGGCATAGGTGCGTCCGTGTTGCTGTGTGTGTTCGCGGAATATGTGCCTGTAGCATTCGGAACCAGTGAGCCGGAAACAGTGAGGGCTTGCGTGAGTGCTGTGCGGATAACCTCGACGACTCTGGTGTTCTCTGCCGCGCTGTACCTCATGGAGACGTACTACATGATTCAGGACAAGAGCATCATTCCCGTAATCTCGTCATGTCTGCGCAACCTGATACTTGTTCTTGTGCTGGCAGTGCCTTTTGGTTTGTCGGTGGGCATTAATGGCATATGGGCAGGCTTTGCAGCGGCTCAAGTACTTACCATGATATTCTGCTCCGGTCTGCTTTGGGCGAACTATGGCCGTAAATCTTTCACCCTGTATCTTGATGAGATATACCCCATACAGGATTATGAGTTCCGGTTGTCTCCTGAAAATATACTCTCGGTGAGGGAGTCTGCATCTGAGTTCTTGAGGGCTAACGGGATTTCTGACATCACAGTGAATCAGGCTATGATACTCATTGAGGATACTGGTATGCTGATTCTGGAGCGCAACCCGTCACGCAAAAATATCTTTGCCGAATACACGATAGAGCTTCACGAAGACGGAAGAGTCAGAATCACAATCCGGGATGACGGGGCAATCTTCGACATCACTGATGAGAATCTGCATGTTACTTCCCTGCGCAGCTATGTAGTCTCACGTCGCGTTACTATATGGAGCTTCAGGAGGAATATCACTACTACGAGTTTCAACCGGAATATATTTGCGGTCAAGGAAGGCAGCACGGAAAAACTGATTGTTACGGTTGAGTTTCGTCAAGCAAAATAGTGTACTTGCTAAAAAATTCTTCATGCGGTAAATTTTCTCAGTCATTAATCCTAATCATTAAGAGGTGTTATTCATGAAACACACAAAGTTATGCGTACTCTTGGCCGTTGCAGTAATGGCTATGTTTGTCTGCTGTGCGTATGCTGACGGTGTGAATCTCGGAATGCTCTCACAGGCTCGCAGTGTGCTGGAAAACACAGGCGGTACAAACACTCCTCGCATGAAATCTATGGTCTCTATCTGGAGGCTCACTAGACCCGAACACAAACATGGTACTACGTTGAAGCTCTACGATAACCTTGCTGGTATGCTAATGGCTCTTCAGACTGGAGAGATAGACGAAATTTTGGCCTCCAAGTCGACAGCAGAGTACATAATCAACATGAATCCTGAGTTTGAAGTATGCTGTGCGCAAAGGACTGCGGGGTCATACTTGGCATTCGGTTTCAAGGAATCTAACGGTGTGATTCTTCAGCGGAACTTTAACACTGCAATACGCAACATGAAGAAGGACGGCACACTCAGCGAGTTAGCTGCGAAATACTGCGCAAACCCCGGCAAAGACTCGCCCGAAGCCGTGAACTTCGACACGTTCCCCAAAGCCGAGACAGTCAGAGTCGCCATAACCGGAGACTTTCCGCCGATGGACTACGTTGCACCTGACGGGAAACCTGCGGGATTCAGCACAGCCATACTTGCCGAGATAGGCCGCAGACTCAAGATCAACATCAAGCCCGTACACGTGGACACAGCCGCGAGAACTGCAGCACTCATGTCCGGAAGAGTGGACGTAGTATTCTGGTATCAGCTCCTCAACGGTACGAAATTCCAGCCCGATGCACCTGAAGGCGTAATTTTCTCTGAGGCATATTACGACTGGGATACGTTCCTGCACATCAAGAAGAAATAGGTGATAAGCATGAAGCACACAGGATTTTTCCTGATAGTAAGTGTATTTGCATTAGTGTTGTCGTCATGCTGTGCATATGCTGGCGGCGCAAAGATAGGTATCCTCACAAAATCGCAGTCAACTTCCGAAGAGCTGAGCAAGGCGATGGCTGAGGGCGCAAAGTTAGTCATATGGGATGTCAATGAACACAAATACGATGCACCTAACATACACAAATATTACGACAATCTGGCTGCTATGCTGCTTGCACTGGATGCCGGAGAAATTGACGTTATCCCCATGACCAGACCGGTCGCAGAATATCTCATTGCACAGAATCCCAGCCTCAGAATTTCCGGCGTAATAGGAATGTCCGTAGAAGTAGGGTATGTGTTCGGGTTCCTGAATGACGAGAAGGGCCAAGCCTTACGCGAAAAGTTCAACGAGGCCTTGAGTGTGATTCGGAGTGTGGGCAGACTCGACAAGCTGAGGGCGAAATATCTCGTCAACCCCGGCGCAAAAGTCCCTGAGGTCGTGAAGTTCCCACTGTTCCCGGACGGTGAGACATTGAGAGTCGCGATTACCGGTGATCTGCCTCCGCTGGACTACACTACTCCCGATGGGAAGGCTGCTGGGTTCAACACGGCACTTCTCGCGGAGATAGGCAAACACTTGGGCTGCAACATTGAGCTTGTGCAGGTGGAGACAGCTGCGAGAGTTCCGGCGTTAGCATCTGGCCGTGCGGATGTAGTCTTCTGGTTTACGTACAGGCTTTCGGATGGAGTTCCGCAGGATGACGTTACTTCGGATGTGATTGTGTCGACTCCGTACTATACTACTGACCTGAGCTGCAGAGTCACAAAGAAATAGCCTGCATTCATAATCATAATAATAAGAGGTATAAACATGAAACGTAATAATCTTTTCCTCATTATAACCGCATTAGTAGTAGTGTTGTCGTCAAGTATGGCATATGCTGACGGCGCAAAAATAGGTATGCTCTCTCTGGCTCGGACAACTGCCGAAGACTTCACCAAAGCAGTAGCCGCCAACAAATCAAAGTTAGTGCTTTGGGAACTCAGAGACGACAACCCAAACGCACCCGACGAATATCGTTTTTACGACAACTTCAACGCTATGCTGCTCGCGCTTGAGGCCGGAGAGATCAGCGGGCTGTTCCTCACGAGACCAGTAGCAGAATATCTCATAGCACAGAATCAGACTCTCAGAGTCTTCGGAGTGTCAGCAACGGCCGCAGAAATGGGCTATGCATTCGGCTTCATGAATGACGACAAAGGGCAGGCGTTACGTGCGCGCTTCAACGAGGCATTGAGCGTCATCAAGAATACCGGCAGACTCGACGAGCTGAGAGCAAAATATATCGTCAACCCCGGCAGAAAAGAACCCGACACCATAAAATTCGCCTCATTTTCCGACAGTGAGACATTCAGAGTCGCAGTAACCGGTGATCTTCCTCCGCTGGACTACACTACTGCTGACGGAAACGCTGCGGGGTTCAACACGGCATTGCTCGCGGAAATCGGAAGGTATCTCGGTGTGAATATCGAAGTTGTGCAGGTAGATACTGCTGCGAGAGTCCCGGCATTGACTTCGGGCAGAGTGGACGTAGTTTTCTGGTTCAGCGTAGTGTTATCGCCTAACAGTGTACAGGACGATTTCACTTCGGATGTGGTTGTGTCGGCTCCGTACTACACGAATGACGGCATGATCTTTGTGGTCGGGAAGAAATAGCCTGCACTTGCCAGAAAAGTAACTATGCGATAAAATTCATGCGTTTAGTTTTGCGGACGTAGCTCAGTTGGTAGAGCATCAGCTTCCCAAGCTGAGGGTCGCGGGTTCGAATCCCGTCATCCGCTCCAGAATTGCGAATAACAGGCCTTGTGTGTGAAAGCATGAGGTCTTTTGTTATGTCTGTGTAGTTTTTTCTAGCGGCATGTAGTCATTCCCAGCAGCGTATACTTTTCAGCGGCATGTAGTCATTCCCAGCAGAATATGTTTTTTCAAGGGTGTATACTCTCTCAGTATGTCATATCGTTTGTCAATTCAGCGGGCAATGTATTATACTTGTCTATCACAAAATTTTTCAGGAGGCATGTATTCTTAATGCGCGTATTACTCTCAATCATTCACATAATCGTGGCAATAGTCCTCATCGCAATAGTGCTGCTCCAGCAGAGAAAACAGGGAGGTTTTTCCGGAGTGTTCGGCGGCGGAACTCAGGCAGACACAGGCCAGTGGCAGCGTTTCACCGGAGCAACTAAGCTCACGATAATTCTCGCTTCCGTCTTCATGGTAACATCATTCTTCCTCGTGTTCATGAGCTAACAAGGAGAAATACACATTGCTTAACTCACTAAAGGACGTTACAGCCCTCAAAGTCAGCCCCTCACGTTTCCACAGCGCAACTCACGAAGAACTCAAAGCCGGAGCTACTACGGATATATACTTTATCAACACGCGTGATGTCTTGGCCAGCGTCAACCGGCTCGACACTGACGTAACCGCAGAAATCTTCACGCGCACCACCGGAATGTTCGCGGGACTCGACGAAGTTATGGAGCTGCTGAAGGATCTACCCGTAAAGGTCGAGGCACTCACTGAGGGCGAATACTTTTCACCGAAAGAGGTCGTTATGCGTATACGCGGCCCGTATGGAGCATTCGGCTTCCACGAGACGAACTTACTCGGGATACTCTCAAGCTCTTGTGCGTGGGCAACGGCAGCCCGTGAATGCGTCAATGCTGCTCAGGGAAAACCCGTGCTAGTCTTCGGAGCGAGGCACCTTCACCCGGCAATAGCTCCCGTGATGGAGTCCGTAGCCGTGAAGTTCGGGGGGTGTTCTGCCGCAAGCTGCATACTCGGCGCAAAACTCGCAGGCCGTGAACCTTCGGGGACAGTCCCCCACGCAGCTATACTCGTGATGGGAGACACCCTCAAGCTCGCAGAAGCGTACGATGCAGTCATGCCGCCAGAAGTCGGACGGACGTTTTTGGTCGATACGTTTCACGACGAGTGCGAGGAGGCATTGCGTTTAGCCCGCGCTATGGGTGATAGGCTTGGTGCAGTTAGACTCGACACTCCAGGAGAACGCGGAGGAGTTACGGCTGATCTCGTGAAGGAAATGCGGTACAGGCTGAATCATGAGGGCTTTTCACACGTCAAGATAGTTGTATCCGGAGGCCTGAACCCAGAACGCATAAAGCTGCTTGCTGATTCTGGAGCAGATATTTTCGGTGTGGGGAGCTATATTGCTCATGCTGTGCCTATGGATATGACTATGGACCTGAAGGAAGTTGAGGGCAGGCCTGTAGCAAAACGCGGCAGACTTCCCGGAATACTTGATAACCCGCGCCTTGTTGCGATAAAATAGCTATTCATGTGAACAGCCCCCGTTCACTCACGAATACACACTACATGAAGGAGAATCCATAATACTATGACGGGCAGCAGCTCATACTTGGCAAAACCCGGCCAAGTTACTAGAAAATGGTACGTTATTGATGCCGCAGATAGATCGCTCGGAAGACTCGCGGCAGTGATTTCACGCATACTCACGGGCAAGAACAAACCCACATACACCCCGCATGTCGACACCGGAGATTACGTTATCGTCATCAACGCCGAGAAGGTCAAGCTCACCGGCAAGAAGGCCAGCCAGTCCACGTGGCACTACCACACCGGACACCCCGGCGGATACCGTGCAACAAACTGGGGAACGCTCCTGAAGACCAAGCCCGAAGCACTCTTTCACCATGTCGTGAAGGGTATGCTCCCAAGAAACAGGCTGAAGTACGCAAGCAAGCTCAAAGTTTACGCAGGGCCTTCGCATCCTCATGAGGCACAGAACCCTGAAACACTGGAAATCTAGCAGGAGGGATAATCATGGCAGACGACAAATATATTTGGGGAACAGGCAGGCGCAAAAACGCAGTAGCTCGCGTGAGAATCTGCTCAGGAACGGGCGAAGTGAAGATCAATGACCGCAGCGTAGAGGAGTATTTTCCGCGTCAGATGTGGCAGTCTCAGGTGTACCAGTCGCTGAAGACGGCAGGCGTTGAGGGACGTATAGATGTTTTTGTGAACGCATCCGGCGGCGGACT
>JAFTBT010000138.1 GCA_017455085.1 Synergistaceae bacterium | reverse complement strand
CTACTACCCGAATGATGCGGACGCGTATGTAGCTTATGTTGGGCCGTTCTGCAGCGGAACAGAGGACGAAAGGATCATGGATGCGGTGTACACATCTATCGGTGCGGATCGTTACGGGGAAGCTCAGGCCAAGATTTACCGGGATATGCTGCTGGAGTTTCAGGTGGAGGCAATCAGGAACAGGGAGTATCTGCAGCCGCGTTTGATTCGTGGTCTGTCTTCAGAAGATGCGAAGCTGTATCCGTTCAGGACAGTATCACGTGATTTTGAGGCGCTGATTCTTGACCATGCTGAAGGAGTCTGGCAGTATTACCAAGATTTTGCTGCACACGAAGAAATCCTGAACATGCCACGCGAAGATGACCCTGACACCGACATAAACGAGAAGGAAGAATATTTAGCGGCAATGCTGGCTCTGCTCTCTGAGTATGTAGATACTGATGAAGACGGCTTGTTCCCGTATCTTGTTCAGGCAGCAACGGAGAACGGAAATTATGCCTACAAGTTCAAGTATCTGCGTGAGGCTGTTGAACGCGAAGGGCTCTCGTTAGTCATCACGGAAGAGGACGAGAAGAATTTTACAGCCCGCATGATTTTCACGGAGGAGCAGCAGAAAGTATTCACCTTTGACCCGTATATGCGCAATGAGCTGCTGAACTGGTCTCACACTACGCAGAGTAACGTGATCATGATCTACGGGACTTCCGATCCGTGGTACTTCGTGAGGCTTCCGGACGTTGACGACAACCCAAACGTGCATATCTTCACGGCTCCGCTGTCGCACATTGTCAGAATCGCGGACATGCCCACAGAACAGAAAGCACAGGTTACGGGACTGCTGGACTCGTGGCTGATGAGTGATTCTGCACAGTCAGGACTAGGCTCACCAAGCGGCGGATGTGATTCGGGAATGGTTTCAGGTTTTGGAATCGCGGGAGTAATTTTTGTGTTCACTAGGAGGAAATTTAGCAAGTAATGGCAGGAGTAATTCTGAAACATATTCGTAAAAGCTACGACAACGAGACATTCACGATCCCTGATTTCAGCCTTGAGATAGCTGACAAAGAATTTATAGTGCTTGTAGGTCCGTCAGGGTGCGGGAAATCTACGGTACTAAACATGATTGCAGGCCTTGAGGAAATCACGGAAGGAGAGCTGTTGATTGACGGGGAAGTCATGAACGACATAGAGCCTCAGGACAGAAATATAGCTATGGTCTTCCAGAGTTATGCGCTGTATCCGCACATGAGCGTGTTCGACAACATGGCCTTTGCCCTGAAGCTGCACCATGTTCCCAAAGCAGAGATAGCCTCCCGCGTTGAGCAGGCAGCAGAGATTCTCGGACTCACCGAGTACCTGAACCGCAAACCCAAAGAGTTATCCGGAGGACAGAGGCAGAGAGTCGCAATCGGCAGGGCAATAGTTCGGAATCCGAAAGTGTTCCTGATGGATGAGCCATTGAGCAACCTAGACGCAAAGCTCCGCAACCAGATGCGCGCAGAGATACTCAAGCTCCGGCAGAGAATCAGCACCACGTTCATCTACGTGACGCATGACCAGACCGAAGCGATGACACTCGGAGACAGAATAGTGATCATGAAGTCAGGAGTGATTCAGCAGGCAGGGACACCGCAGGAAGTGTACTCAAGGCCGGCGAATATTTTCACGGCAGGGTTTATCGGTACGCCGCAGATGAATTTCTTTGACGCAGTGCTTGAGCTTGACGATTACAAGTATTTTCTGGACGTTCAGGGAACACGCATAGACCTTCCTCCGGAGAAACAGGAGAACTTGAGGCGCAACGGCATATCTCCGTCAAGAATCACGGCAGGAGTCAGGCCGGAACATATTACGCTGAATGATACTGTGGATTTTTCTGGAGAGCAGGAATTTTTCACGGGTACTGTTGACATCTCAGAGATGTTAGGTGGCAATATACACCTTCACGTTAAGAGTCTGAACACGGACATGATTCTTGCTGTACAGACTATGAATCTTATGCGCCCGAGCAAGAATTTCGTACACGGTGAGGAGATTCGCTACATGCTTGACGGCAGATATATACATCTTTTCAGCAAGGAGACCGGAGTAAATTTTGAGTACTGTTAATGTTAAGATTACTGCACATTCTGGGTGCGATGGTTACGCGATGAACTCACGGGAGTATATACTTCATGCTTTGACGCTGGATATATATGCTCTTGAGCTGGACATTAGGCGGGATTCTGATGGGGTGTTAATCCTAACGCACAACCCTCCGGAATCCGGACATGAATATGTTTCTCTGGAGGATGCTTTCTCGTTGGTGAGGGACTCCAGAATCAGAATCAACTGCGACCTGAAGGAGTCGGGACTTGAGCGGGATGTGCTGGGTTTGGCCGGAAGGATGGGGATTGATGCGGAGAGAGTGATTTTTACGGGAACGCTGACGGACTGGCGGGATTCTGGGCTTGTGGGGCGGGTGTGGCTGAACCCTGAGGAGGTGTATCCTGACTTCTACGCGGGCAAGTATGACGTTGGGGAATTGATGAGGCTTGTGAAAAACAATGGCTATAGTGTCCTGAACGTGGACTATAGAATCGTGAATGAGGCGGTGATAGATTCGGCGAGAGTGTGCGGCGTGGAGTTGAGCTTGTGGACGATAGATGACCCAGCAGAGATTCCGGAAAGCCTTCACAGCTCATGCATCATCAACATCACGACTAACTACCCTTCACGGATTGTGCAAGCACTTGATACGTAACACTTACCACCCTCAGCCTCACAACTTCCCCCCACACGCAACACCTATACCCTCAGCCTCACAACTTCCCTCCACACGCAACACCTATACCCTCAGCCTCACAACCACATCAACACGCAAACACTCTACATCCTCAGCCTCACAACCACATCAACACGCAAACACTCTACATCCTCAGCCTCACAACTTCCCTCCACACGCAACACCTATACCCTCAACGCACACAAAAAAGCTCCGAAAGACTTCATAATCCTTCAGAGCTGTCATATTCTCATTAATGGTGGGTGATAGAAGAATCGAACTTCTGACCTCTTCCGTGTCAAGGAAGCGTTCTACCTCTGAACTAACCACCCTTCGACAAAACGCAGAGTATCATATCAGAATTTGCGGGTTTGTCAAATCACACACAGCCCTTCAGAAAAATATCTGCCCTCAAAAATTCACACATATTTTTACGCAGAGCATACTGTTTCAGCAAAATTAAAGTCTATTCCTGTGAGACCGATAAATATCACGTGAGGGCACGGAAGCCAATTTACTGCAAGGGACTGCAGCACAAAACACTACCACGAATTTCAACAACTAATATATTTTGAGAGACGAGGATTAATCTTATTCCCGTTTGCAGGAGGCTAAAAACATGAGGATATATCACAACATACCGGCTCTCACGGCGTACAACGCGTTGAACAACACGAACACCGCCATGGAGAAGACCATTCAGAAGCTCTCGACCGGTCTGCGCATAAACTCCGCCGCAGATGACGCAGCAGGCTTCGCAATCAGCGAGAAAATGCGCTCCCAGATTTCCGGACTGGAGATAGCGATACGCAACACTCAGGACGCGACATCAATGCTTCAGGTGGCAGAAGGAGCTTTAGGCGAGACGAACTCCATGCTCCAGAGGATGCGCGAGCTTGCAGTGCAGGCCAGCAACGACACATTGACCAGTCAGGACAGGAGCTATATTCAGTTAGAGATTGACCAGCTTGCGGATCAGATAGACAGGATCGCGAACACTACGCAGTTCAACAAGAAGAGGCTGCTTGACGGCTCGAGCGCAGGGATTACGACATCGAGCAACCTGAACGTGAAGGCGTATGTGAATGGTTCGCTGAGGTCCATAGACCAGTTTGGACAGAAGAAATCTTTTGAGGGCAACTACAGGATCAGCGTGAAGGTAGATCCCAGCCAGGCGGGCAACGGCCAAGTGCAGAAGTCCTCAATCATGACGATAAAGCACCCTAACGTGATTACTGACGTTACGCTGAACTCAGACGACGGCATCACGAAAGTTGCAGTAGACAGTCTTCCTGCAGGAGATTATGAGGTCAAAGTCAACGAGGACGGCCCGGAAGCAAGTGCAGCTATTGTAGGCGCATACGGCTTTTTCGGACCGGATGAGTCTTCAGATGAAGATAACGCTACAAAAGCTATGACCGTAGAAGAAATAAACGATGCTCAGATTTTTGAGGTAGATGCCAGCGACAATATTAACAATGCAAGCATTCTCTTCGAAGTAACTGCCGTGAACAAAGACGCAAGTAACGTGATTACCAGCGTTACACTCAAAGCACAGTCAAATATTCTCAAAGTTGACGGCACTGTTGAGAATGTCGTAAAGGAAAATATTCTGCTTGAGCTTCCATCCGGAGCTGCAGCCGGTGACTCCGTTGATAATCCTATCGACCTTTCTGAACTGGTAGGACAGGCTTCTACTGAAGATGAAGGCCCGTTCTTCACGCTTTCATACACTGCTCCTGATCCTGAAGAGCTTTATTCTTTCGGAGTCGGCGCAAAATTTGTTGTCAATGTTGCCGGTATGGGGGAAGATGACGGCGATGACAATACCGAACTAGACGCTGACGTTGCAGTGAACGTAACCGGCAAGGTAGATACAGGCTGGCCCGACAAATGGGAAGGAGAGTATTTGGACGCAGACGGGAACGAATTAGACCCAACAGAAGATACTGACGGCGAAGGCAGCTATTATGTCTCGAAGCCTCTAACGTACAACCTTAACGCTGAGGCCTGCCAAAACAAAGATATTCATTTCCGCAACTTCTACGTCAACAGCGAGAACGGAACGGTCTATCAGGGCGATGTTATCATGACGACAAATGATAAATTCACAGCAGATAATATCGAAAACAACGACAACAAGACTCTCACCAGATTCACCGCCGCATACATCGGCAAGACAGCAACCGGTGACACCAAGCTCCGCGACCTCAATACCTTCTGGAACTCGTCCGGTGTCTTCATGCTCGACACGCCCAAGACCATCACCATCACCCAGGGCGACGGCAAACAGGCCTCCGTCACGCTGTACTCAACTGACACCGTAAACCAGCTCCGCGACAAATTCAACACAGCTATCGGAGTCGATCTCGGGCAGGCTCAGTACGTCGACGGCGAAGGCACAAGCAAATTCTGCACCTTCGTTGAGGAAACCAGCAAAGACTCTCAGGGTCTCGAAACCGTAGGCGGTACGTTCCTGTTCAGGTCAATTCTGCCCGGCTCAAGAGGAGACCTCACATTTACCGGTGATGAAGATCTCATCAACACCTTCGCGATGAACGTCGTCAAGGAAAGCTCAACCGCTGCGTTCTATGCATCAATCTATGACGCACACTCACAGGTGCCGATCGCT
>JAFTBT010000137.1 GCA_017455085.1 Synergistaceae bacterium | reverse complement strand
GCTGCCTTGATTGCCTCGTCAGCAACGTCCTTCGTGAGAGTCACCAGTGCAGTTTTTCCCTCAAGGCTCACTTCAGCAGAACTCACTCCGTCAAGCCCTTCAAGTGCTTCCTTCACATGAGCAACACACTTCATGCAGCCCATGCCTTCAACGTGTATAAGTTTCTTCATGGTTACGCCTTTTTCGCAGGAGCATACACTCTGATGTAGTAGATCGCGAAGAACAGCACAGCTACTCCGATTCCGATTCCGTAGGCAAGATTCCTCTCAAGCATCAAGTAGCACTCCGGAGCAATGCAGAAGTACGTTACGCTGACTGCGCTCATGAACGTAGCCGGGACCGCTGCCAAGAAGCCTTTTCCTGCGCCGACGTTCCTGCACAGATACACAGCTCCTGCCCACAGAGCAATCATCGCAAGTGTCTGGTTTGACCACGAGAAATAACGCCATACTATGCCGTAATCAAGGAACGAAATTGCGTAGCCTGCAGCCAGTAACGGAAGTGCAAGCGCAAGTCTGGGAGCAAATCCCTTCTGGTCGATGTGCCACCAGTCAGCAAGAGTAAGCCTTGCGCTGCGGAATGCAGTATCTCCTGAAGTGATCGGACACGCCACGACTCCCAGCAACGCCAGAATGCTCCCTATAGGCCCAAGGAGTCCGACAGAAATCTGGTACACGCTCGTTGAGTTTCCGCCTCCGACTGCGAGGAGTCCCGCCGTCGAGAATCCGCCCTCCATTGTGTTGTAGAACGCTATACCTGCGGAAGCCCAAATCAACGCTATGATTCCTTCAGCTACCATTGCGCCGTAGAACACGAAACGGCCCTGACGCTCTGAAGTCAAGCAGCGAGCCATCAGCGGGGACTGTGTCGCGTGGAATCCGGAGATTGCTCCGCAAGCCACCGTGATGAACATCAACGGCCATATAGGCATTGTGTCAGCTTTCGGGTGCATGTTGTACAGGCCTTCCCACAGCTCAATCATGGGCTTTGTTCCCTGAACATGATTGTAGACTGTCATTCCGCCGATACCTATTGCCATGAAGATTAAGCACAGTCCGAAAAGCGGGTAGATTTTTCCGATGACCTTATCGATGGGAAGAAGTGTTGCCAAGAAGTAATAGACCAGAATAATCACGGTGAGTATCTTCGTCCACTGAGCAGCACCATAGCCCATAAACAGAGCAGGCGCACTTGACGCAGCACCTACAGCACCGCTAGTACCCTGTGTGAGCATCAACGCAAGCAGTCCGGCCGGCCCGACCATGAACACCACTCCGACCATCACCAGCAGTACGACAGAGAACAGACGCATAACCTGAAGCATGAAGCCGCCAAGATATTTTCCGGTGATCTCACTCACGCTTGCGCCGTCATTCCTGACAGAGAGCATTCCGACTAAATAGTCATGAACTGCTCCCGCAAAAATTGTTCCGAACACTATCCATAAATAGACCTGAGGACCCCAGATCGCTCCGGTTAATGCTCCGAATATAGGCCCTAAGCCCGCAATGTTAAGCAGCTGAATCAGGAATGCCCTTCCCGGTGTTATAGGCACAAAGTCCACGCCGTCGGGATGAGCTACACAAGGAGTCTGTCTGTCGTCCGGAGCAAAAATCTTGTCGACTATTGCGCCGTAAATCATATAGCCCAGCACTAGAATCACTAGGCCGCCGATAAATGAATACATTAAAATATTCTCCCTTCTGAAATTGTGATAGTATGGATACAAGAATTTTAGACCATTCAAGAATTAAATCAAGCATTCTTAAAGGAGGTAATAATTATGCTTTCACGTCCAGAAAAAACTCTCGGAGTTCTCGGTGGAATGGGACCTGCTGCCTGCGCGGAATTTCTGCGGATTCTGGCTAGAGACTGCCCAGCAAAAGATGACTCACAGCACCCGAAAATCATCATGCTATCCGATCCAGAGACTCCAGACCGCAGCAACGGCATTATGGGGCTTGGCCCTGACCCTGAACCAGTAATCAGGCGCAACCTGTTCCAGCTCGTGAATTGGGGCGCAGATGTCCTTGCTGTCCCGTGCAACACTGCGCATTACTTTATCGACCATTTCCGTGATGAACTGCCTGTGCCGCTGATTCACATTGTCGAGTCCACTGTAGAGGCCGCAAAAGATCTGAGTCAGGGCAATTGTTCGTGGCTGCTTGCGACTGACGGAACACAGAAAAGTTTAATCTACCCTGTGTGCGCTGAGAAAATGCAGTATCACTTCCTGAAGCCCTCTCCGGAACAGCAGGAAAGAATCCAGAAGTGTGTGCGTCTGGTCAAAGCCGGAGACATGTCCGCAGCTGGTGAGACCATGAAGAACGTAGTACTTGAGCTTTGGAATGAGCGCAATGTGCCTGTAACTATGGGCTGTACTGAGCTTCCGTTAGCGTATGAGGCTTCTGGTCTGCCTATGGAGCGTCAAGTGTCCAGCCTAAAAGCACTTAGTGACGCATGTATACGTGTGCTGTATGAGCTGTAATGCTATAATCACACGCAAAAATTTATCACAAGAAAGGTTTGGTATTATTCATGCCTCATGATAATACGTATGAAGAAGAGGAAGAACTATCATTACTGGATATTTTCCTGATATTATGGCGCAG
>JAFTBT010000136.1 GCA_017455085.1 Synergistaceae bacterium | reverse complement strand
CTTTTTGCGCGGCCTGTAGTGAGTGAGGATACAGCACCGACAGTTGAGGACGTGTTACCTGAGCTTGCGGAGACACCGACAGTGAGCGAAGAGCCTAAACCCGTAACGGAAGCTGCACCTGCAACGGAAGCTGCACCCGTAACGGAAGCTGCACCTGCAACGGAAGCTGCACCTGCAACGGAAGCTGCACCCGTAACGGAAGCTGCACCTGCAACGGAAGCTGCACCCGTAACGGAAGCTGCACCTGCAACGGAAGCCACACCCGTAACGGAAGCTGCACCTGCAACGGAAGCTGTACCTGCAACGGAAGCTGCACCTGCAACGGAAGCTGCACCTGCAACGGAAGCCACACCCGTAACGGAAGCTGCACCTGCAACGGAAGCCACACCCGTAACGGAAGCTGCGCCTGCAACGGAAGCCACACCCGTAACGGAAGCTGCACCAACATTTGTAGACGAAGCAGCTCCAGCAAGTCAGGATAACCAGCAGTAACAGGAAGTGATATTTATATGGCAGTACACGCACCACAGCGCACAGACATTCACAAGATTCTGATTATCGGTTCAGGCCCCATAGTCATCGGCCAAGCCTGCGAGTTCGATTACTCCGGGACTCAAGCCTGCAAAGCCCTGCGATCTCTGGGCTACGAGATAGTACTTGTGAACTCAAACCCCGCCACAATCATGACAGACCCCGAAATGGCGGACATCACGTATATAGAGCCGCTCAACCCCGAAAGACTCGAAGCCATAATTGCCCGCGAAAAACCCGACGCACTCCTCCCGAACTTGGGCGGACAGTCCGGGCTGAACTTGTGTGCAGAACTCAGCAAGGCAGGAATCCTCGATAAGTATCACGTTCAGGTTATAGGCGTTCAGGCTGACGCAATAGAGCGTGGTGAAGACCGTGTAGAGTTCAAGAAAACCATGCAGGCACTCGGGATCGATATGGCTCGCTCACAAGTGGCGTATTCCGTTGATGAGGCATTGGGTATCGCTGAAGAGCTGGGCTATCCTGTGGTGCTGCGTCCTGCGTACACAATGGGAGGTGCTGGCGGCGGGCTGGTCTACAATCGCGAAGAGCTGAAGACCGTTTGCGAGCGAGGTTTGCAGGCAAGTATAGTGCATCAAGTTTTGGTGGAAGAGTCTGTGTTGGGCTGGGAGGAGCTGGAGCTTGAAGTCGTACGCGACAAGAACAACAACATGATCACCGTGTGCTTCATCGAGAACGTTGACCCTATGGGTGTTCACACCGGAGACTCTTTCTGTGTTGCGCCAATGCTCACGATAAGTCAGGAACTTCAGGCAAAACTTCAGGAGATGGCCTACAAGATAGTTGAACATATAGGCGTAATCGGCGGTACTAATGTCCAGTTCGCTCATGACCCCAAAACCGGAAGGGTTATAGTTATCGAGATCAACCCCAGAACTTCGCGGTCGTCTGCTCTTGCGTCAAAGGCTACAGGCTTTCCGATTGCACTGGTGTCTGCGAAATTGGCGGCTGGTCTTGCTCTGAGCGATATACCCTGCGGAAAGTATGGCACACTCGACAAATACACTCCAGGCGGTGCTCCGGATGAGGCTGGAAATGGCTATGTAGTTGTGAAGTTTGCGCGTTGGGCTTTCGAGAAGTTCAAGGGAGTCGAGGACAAATTAGGCACACAAATGCGGGCAGTCGGTGAAGTTATGAGCATAGGCAAGAATTTTCGGGAGGCCGTCCAGAAAGCTATACGTTCACTTGAGAAGGACAGGTACGGACTCGGATTCGCGAAGGACTTCAACGCTCTCACTAAGGACGAACTGCTCAAACGCTTAGTGTTCCCGACGAGTGAAAGGTACTTCCTGATTTATGAGGCACTACGCAAGGGCGCAACCGTTGACGAGATTCACGAGCTAACTCACGTAAAAAGATACTTCCTTGAGGAGTTCAGGGCATTAGTCGATGAGGAAGAGCATATACTCAGCTACAGGGGCAAGAGTCTTCCTGATGATGTACTCATTCAGGCCAAGAAGGACGGATTTTCGGACAAGTATTTAGCGCAGATTTTGGGTGTCAGCGAGCAAAGTATCAGGGAGCGCAGAGAATCTCTCGGAGTTGTCGAAAACTGGGAGGGTGTCCACGTCAGCGGGACTCAGGACGGAGCATACTACTACTCCAGCTACAACAAGCTCACCGGCAAAAATAGAGTCTCCCAGAATCGCAAGGTCATGATTCTCGGAGGAGGCCCCAACAGAATCGGGCAGGGTATAGAGTTCGATTACTGCTGTGTACATGCTGCGCAGAGCCTGAAGCGACTCGGATTCGAGACCATCATCGTGAACTGCAACCCCGAAACCGTCAGCACAGACTACGATACTTCCGACAAACTCTACTTTGAGCCGCTGACTCTTGAGGACGTTTTGAGCATATACAGGGCAGAAAATCCCGTAGGAGTCATCGCGCAGTTCGGAGGTCAGACCCCGCTTAACCTAGCCAGCGAACTCGAGCGTAACGGCGTGAAGATTCTCGGCACATCTCCCGAAATCATAGACCTTGCGGAGGACAGAGGCCGCTTCAAATCCGTGATGGACTCTCTGGATATTCCTATGCCTGAGTCGGGAATGGCAGCCACCCTTGAAGAAGCTCACGAGGTCGCCGCAAGAATAGGCTATCCCGTTATGGTGAGGCCTTCGTACGTTTTGGGCGGTCGCGGAATGGAGATAGTCTATGACGAAGCAAGCCTAGAGAGCTACGTGAATGCTGCTGTAGGCGTAACACCTGACAGGCCGATTCTGATAGATAGATTCCTGAATCACGCGCTGGAGTGTGAGGCTGATGCTATTTGCGACGGAAAACACGCATATGTTCCCGCAGTGATGGAGCATATCGAGCTTGCAGGGATACACTCAGGGGACTCGGCATGTTTCCTCCCGTCAAGGCATATTTCACCCGAAGCACTAACTACTATCAAGGACTACACACGCAAAATCGCTGAGGCTATGCATGTTGTAGGCCTAATGAATATTCAGTACGCTATCGAGAAAGGCAGAGTGTTTGTGCTTGAGGCCAACCCCAGAGCGTCCCGGACTGTTCCGTTAGTGTCGAAGGTGTGCGGGATCCGGATGGTACCTCTTGCTGTTGAGGCGATCACTCAGGAGCTCACAGGCAGGTCATCACCGCTTGAGACACTCGGTGAGAGAGTCATACCCTATTACGGCGTGAAAGAGTCTGTTTTCCCGTTCAACATGTTTCAGGAAGTTGATCCGGTACTTGGTCCGGAAATGCGTTCGACAGGTGAAGTGCTTGGCCTTGCGTCAATGGCAGGTGAAGCGTTTTTCAAGGCGGAAGAAGCCGCAGGTGCACAGCTCCCGATGGATGGAACAGTGTTAATTGCGGTGAGCGACTCCGACAAACAGGGTATCATTCCGATTGCGCAGAAGTTCAGCTATTCGGGTTTCAGGATACTTGCGACTCCGGGAACGTTTGAGGCTCTCAGCAAGGCAGGTATTGAGTGCGAAAACGTCGGCACTGGCAGGCCGGATCTGCTGGATCACATCATCAACGGCAATGTTCAGATGGTGGTGAATACTCCGCGTGAAAAGGCTCTCACGAAATCAGGAAGCGTCTTGCGTAAAGGCTCGGTGAAGATGAGGATACCTTACGTTACGACGTTGGCGGCGGCAGATGCAGCTATTGAGGGCATTATGACGGTGAAGGCAAAAGGTGCGAACTCCCAATCACTGAAGAGCATTAAGGAGTGGCACAACCTGATACATTAGGCAGAAAAATCATCACACCTCTCTGAAAAATGGGAGGTGTATTTTTATGGGGAGAAGCAGAGAATTTTGCAGAGGGGTAATCTTTTCACACCGGTAACACGAACTGATGACGAGTTTGTGGAGATTCTGAAGGCCGGACACTCACGAAAAATAAGAATCGAGCGCATAGTTTCACAGGGGCATGTGTCGCCTGCGGGGTTCTGGTATGACCAAAGCGAATGGGAGTATGTCGCAGTGTTGCAGGGGTGTGCGGAACTTGAGACTCTTGACGGAAAAATCTGGCTGGAGGCTGGAGACTGGGTGATGATTCCGGAGCATGAGAAGCACCGTGTGAGCTATACGTCAAGTGAGCCGGCGTGTGTGTGGCTTGCAGTTTTTGAGAGCAGTGAAACATAATTACTCAGTGTTTGACGAAAATATCCGGAGTGTTGACTGTGGCATATTTCAGCGTTTATCGGCACTGTTCATAAAAACATCACCGGCTAAAATATCACATCATTTGTTGCAGAAAAAACAGAAAGGAGTAAATTTTTATGAGTATGAGTAAAATCATCAAGGTAGTATTAGCATTAGTGTTGTTTGCGGCTGTAACGTCAGGAGGCTGCGGGAGTAGTTCAAGCAGTTTGGACGGCAATGTAGACTCCGAAAACGAGAGAATGATTCAGGCTATGTCCCTCAGGGAAAAAGTCGGCCAGCTGTTCATCATCAGACCCGAACACCTCACTAATTTAGCGTCTGCGGATTACGTTCACTATCACCGCGATTCATGGGATTATGCCCTCACTGAAGAAATGGCCGATACCCTCACGCAGTACCCAGTGGGAGGCTTCGTGCTGTTCTCACAGAATATTGACACCATCGATCAGGTCAAAAAATTTACCGCAGACCTTGACGCTGCATGTGAGATCAAGCCCTTCATTGCTGTTGACGAAGAAGGCGGAAGAGTCAGGCGCATAGGCCGGAAATTCAGCGCAGACGTTGAGCAGATAGGCACAATGCAGTCCATCGGCGACACAGCAGACCCACAGAACGCATACAATGCTGCGTACACCATAGGCGGCTACATCAAAGATTTCGGCTTCAATCTGGATTTTGCCCCTGTTGCTGACGTGAACACTAACCCAGAAAATATCGTTATCGGTGATAGGGCTTTCGGGTCTGATCCGGATTTGGTCTCCGCAATGGTGAGCGCATACCTTGACGGACTGCACGCGCAAAAAGTTATGGGGACTCTGAAGCATTTTCCGGGACACGGCGACACAACTAACGACACTCATACTGGATATGTAGCAGTGTATAAGTCTTGGGACGAGCTTTTGCAGGCGGACTTAATCCCGTTCATGGACAACTTCGACAACACGGATATGATTATGACTTCACACATCACCATGAAGAATGTTACGAGTGATGATTTGCCCGCGACACTCTCACACGAACTGATAACCGGAAAGCTCAGGCAGGAATTAGGCTATTACGGCGTAGTAGTTACTGACTCTATGGAGATGGGGGCAATCCTTGAGAATTACCCTCACGGTGAGTCTTCAGTGATGGCAATTGAGGCGGGGCATGATCTTGTAGTGTGTCCGTATGATTTCAGGGAGTCTATTGACGCAGTAGTGAGTGCCGTAGAATCCGGACGCATCTCCGAAGAAAGAATAGACGAGAGTGTGAGGCGTATATTTGCCCTAAAGTTTAAGGAGGAGTATCAAGAATGAAGTACGACTACCACGTACACAGCGAATTTAGCGATGACAGTACCACCCCGATGGAGCTTCAGGCAGAGCAGGCAGTGACTCTCGGACTGGATGAGCTTTGCTTCACTGACCATGTGGATTATGGCGTGAAGTATGACGCTGGAGACCCGATGCTGAAGACCGGAAATTATGAGGCTAATGCGAATTACTCCGAGTACTTTCCGGCACTTGAGGCAGTACGTGAAAAGTTCAGGGGTATGTTGACGATTCGGGCAGGGCTTGAGTTTGGGGTGCAGACCATCACGATCAAGCAGTATGAAGACCTGTACGCAAAGTATCGCGGGAAACTGGACTTTGTGTTGTTGAGCATCCATCAGATCGATAACCTTGAGCTATGGACGCAGCAATACCAAGCCGGAAAATCTCAGGCAGAGTACAACAGAGGCTACTACGAAGAATTGTTGCGAGTGATGCAGAATTTTCACGACTACTCTGTGCTTGCGCATTTGGACTTGGTTGTGCGGTATGACCAAAAGGGTATGTATCTGTTTGCGAACGTGAAAGATATAGTCGCGGAGATTCTGGAGACTGCGATTCGTGACGGTAAGGGTATAGAGCTGAACACATCGAGCTGGAGGTATGGCCTGAGTGACACGACACCGAGCCGGGAGATTCTGGAGCTGTATCGGGATTTGGGCGGAGAGATTCTGACGATGGGGAGCGATGCACACAGCCCGAAATATTTGGCGGCGCACTTTGACGAAGGCAGGGATATTTTGCGTAGTTTGGGATTCAGGTACATATGCACGTTTGAGGGTATGAAGCCGAAATTTCATGCCTTGTAACGAGTTCACGCAGGCAGCAAGAAAGATGATGCCCCTCTTCACGCAAGGGGGGTGTTTTTCTTGAGAGAGCTGAACTTTCAGGGAGGGACATATTTTGCACACAGGTAAAGTGCTTTCGGGAGAACTATAGCGTGGATTGCTTACAGTGCAGATGTAGACCATACAAGACGGACATATTTTGCACACAGCCAAAGTGCTTGGGGATGAATTATAGCGTTATTGTTTATAATACAGAGTAAAACCATAAAAAGCGTTACAACACACATTCCCCTCTGCACCAAACAGCCGTGTGCATATCAACCAACATGCAGAATTATACACAACATCTAGCATTTTTCCAGAATATACAGTGAAATTACTTGCGTGGATTTTGCTGTCGTTAATGTATACTAATCACATTCCCATCAATTCACAAATACATATCACACACAAGGAGGAGTCTACTCTATGAAGTTACCAGACAGCTTTTTGTGGGGAGGAGCTACCGCAGATTTCCAGTGCGAAGGCGGAGTCTCTGAGGGCGGACGCGGCATGTCTACCCACGACTTCGAGACTGACGGCAGCGTCGATCACCCACGCTGTACCACCTACCGCCTACCTGACGGCACAACAGGCGAATCCCGAAGCTCTTTCCTCAATCCCGCAGACATCCCCGACGGCGCAGTACCCTACATCCGCCCAGACAGGTATTACCCCAGCCACAAAGCAGTCGATTTCTACCACCACTACAAAGAAGATATTGCTCTCATGGCAGAAATGGGCTGCAACGTCTACAGGTTTTCCATCGGGTGGAGCAGAATTTTCCCCACCGGAGACGAAGACACCCCAAACGAGGCAGGCCTGAAATTCTACGACGACGTTTTGACTGAGCTGGAGAAGTACCACATGACTCCCCTCATCACGATCCAGCATGACGAAATGCCCGTCTACTTGGCCGAAAAATATGACGGCTGGGGTTCCCGCCACGTTGTAGACTGCTACGTAAAGTATGCCCGTGTCCTGTTCGAGCGATTCGGTAAACGCTGCAAGTACTGGCTCACCTTCAACGAGATCAACGCCGTTAGGGGCTTCGTGGCCTGCGGGACTCACAAGTGCGACAACCAGACCCACTACAACGCCGCTCACAACATGTTCATCGCGAGTGCTTTGGCCGTAAAAATGGGTCATGAGATGATGCCCGGCTCTCTGTTCGGAACTATGTACGCTTCGAGCGAGCTATACCCTGCTACGTGCAAACCTGAGGACGTTTTCAGGAGGCTTCAGGCCAGACGCGAAACATACTACTTCATTGACATCATGGCGCGCGGATATTACCCCTCATACTCGAAGGATCTATTAGGCAGAAGAGGCGTAACTCTCACAGCGTTTCAGGACGGAGACGACAAGATTCTGCGTGAGGGTACACTCGATTTCGTGAGCTTCAGCTATTACCGCTCTAACATCATCAGCACAGAGACCACTAACTTTAACGTACTCGGCGGAGACCTGAATCCATACCTGCCAAAAACTGATTGGGGATGGCCGATTGACCCCATAGGCCTGCGATTCCTGCTCAATGAATATTACGACCGCTACCAGAAACCGCTGTTTATCGTTGAGAATGGACTCGGTGCTGTCGACAAAGTAGAACCAGACGGAAGTATCAACGACGACTACAGAATCGACTACCTGAAATCGCATTTACGGGAAATGATGAAGGCTATATGCGTTGACGGCGTGGAGTGCTTGGGCTACACGATGTGGGGGCCGATGGATCTCGTCTCACTCAGCACCGGCGAGATGAAGAAACGTTACGGCTGGATTTATGTCGACATGGACGACAAAGGCAACGGAACACTCAAACGTTCGCGCAAGAAGTCGTTCCACTGGATGAAGGAAGTTATCGCCACAAACGGCGAATCACTATGGGAGGAGTAATACACTATGGCGGACAAACTAGACTATGCACAGATCGCTAACGATATTGTTATGGCTGTGGGAGGCCCCGAAAACATCAAGACCGTAGCCCACTGCATGACAAGGATACGTTTCATCCTCAAGAACGACAAGAACGCAAACACTACTGACGTGAAAGCTATACCCGGAGTTTTGGGGGTTGTAAGCGGAGGCGCAAGCGGTGAGTACATGGTGATACTTGGCCAGCACTTACTGCCGGTGTTTGAGGCGGTACAGAAAAATTTCAACCTCACTGCTGCTGCGAATGTTGATGAAAATCTTGACGACATCAAGAAACCTTTCACCATAGGCGGAGCAATTTCCGACACGATCGGTTTCGTTGCTGCGTCAGTGACTCCGTGCGTACCCGGACTCATTGCTGGCGGTATGCTGAAGGTGTTTCTGCTGCTGGGGACTCTGGTTTCTGCCACGTTTGCAGGCACAGGCACGTACAAGCTGCTGAGTATTGCGGCTGATGTCCCATTCTACTTTTTGCCTGTGTTCGTTGCTATGGGATCTGCCAACCAACTCGGAGGGACTCCGGTTTACGCGATGATATGTGCGCTGTCATTGCTGCATCAAAACTGGTTCGCCTTCGTCAATGCTGGAGAGCCCATCACAATGCTGGGAATCCCCGTAAGGCTGATGAGCTATTCTGCGTCATTGCTGCCTGCGCTGTTACTGGCATGGTGTACGTACCACACGGAGCGTTGGCTCAACAAAGTAGTACCTGGAATCTTCAAGGCTATCTTCGTGGGAATGGGTACGGTCGCTATCTCGATGGCTCTTGGTTACACGATACTTGCACCTTTGGGCGGATACTTGGGGATCTATCTCGGGCAGTTCTTCGAGTTCTTGGCGAACAATATCGGATTCGTGACTGTGGGAGTCTTAGCGGCGTGCCTTCCGTGGATGATTATGGCGGGTATGCATTCGGCTTTGGTACCGTTCATGATACAGTCATTGCAGGATCCCGGGTATGATGCGATATTCCGTCCTGCATTCCTACTGCACAACATGTCCGAAGGCGGTGCGTGTATAGGTTCTGCCCTGAGGGAGAAAGACCCCGAAAAGCGTGCGGAGATATTCAGCCTCGCAGTGGGATGTATTTTTGCGGGAGTAACTGAGCCTGCAATTTACGGCAACAACCTTCCGAAGAGGACACCCATGTACGGCGTAATGGCCGGCGGAGCTGTGGGAGGCATAGTAGCGGGACTGTTGGGCTGCCGTGTGTACGTGATGGGGTACTCTACGATTCTTGCAGTGCCGATCTTCCAGGATACTATTGTGGGAATCTTGATAGCTATTGCCGTAACGATAATCACTGCTGCGATAATAACGTTCATTCTGGGCGGGAAGTCAGCTGAAGCCACAAAGACCATCGATGCGGCCAAGAATATGCTTTACGCTCCGGTAACAGGCAAGTACATAACCCTTAAGGAGATTGGTGACGGAGTATTTTCTGAGGGAATGTTAGGGCAGGGCTGCGGGATCATCCCCGAAAATGCTACAGTGTGTTCGCCGGTGAACGGTGAGGTAGTATCGATTTCGGACTCACTCCACGCGCTGGGCATAAAGTCAGACGATGGTGCGGAGATTCTGATTCATGTGGGGCTAGACACCGTAGGCATGAAGGGTAAAGGCTTTAGGCCGTTGGTGAAGGTCGGCGACATGGTGAAGGCTGGGCAGGAAGTGCTGCGTTTCGACTTGGGAGCGATTGCTGCGGCGGGACACCCTGCGACTACTGCGGTGATCATCACGAACTCGGACGAGTGCAAATTGCTGGACTTCAAGACAGGACAGAGATATGAGACCGGAGAGATTTTCGGGACTGTAGAACTGTAGGAGACTGCTTGTGGTGTAAGAAGCCGATAAAGATTGAGAGATTGCCCCTCGTGTGAGTGCGTGGGGTAATTTTTTGTGATGAGGCTTTTGGGCTGTAGTGTGGCAATGGCAGCAGGGAAGAAACTCATTGTCTGAGTGAGGAAGTAATTTTTGTAGTGAGTGCTTGGGGCTATAGTGTGGCAATGACAGCAGGGAAGAAACTCATTGTCTGAGTGAGGGAGTAATTTTTGTAGTGAGTGCTTGGGGCTGTAGTGTGGCAATGGCAGCAGGGAAGAAACTCATTGTCTGAGTGTGAGTATTCTTTGTGATGAGGCTTTTGGGCTGTAGTGGAGCAACAGAAACACATGCTGACTATATATTGCAACAATCTTCATCCGGCTAACGATAACAAAAAACCCGCTCATCATGCGGGCTGTATATCTCAACGATCTTCATCGTGTTATTATCTGGCGGAGAATGGAG
>JAFTBT010000135.1 GCA_017455085.1 Synergistaceae bacterium | reverse complement strand
TATTGGGCTGATGAAGCATTGCGAATCTCTCTCAACCATACACGCCGAGACATGAGCAGCTATGCACAAAAATATGGCTTCGACATCAGGACTGAGGCCGCAAAACTTTCCGAATGGTATTGCGAACTGCTGGGACTCTGAACCGCAGAAATAACTAGTCCTTGAGTGTGTATAGTTCTTGACTAGAGTGGGTTATAGCGTACAAAGCCGCAAGTGCTATAATCACCGGAAAATTCACGAGAAAGGATACTTGACATGTCCAACAACACAAATTTACCGGTCAGGATAGCTCTCGTAGTAGGAAAAATGAACAACGGAGGAGTCGAATCCGTCGTCATGAATTACTACAGAAATATAGACCGCACAAAAATTCAGTACGACTTTGTTGTTGACGAAGACTCTACACACATTCCGGAACAGGAGATTAATGCTTTAGGTGGAAGGGTTATACTCGTCCCCCCATACCAGAAAATTGCTGCATACTATAAAGCACTCTATCTGCTCTTCAGGCAGAACAATTATCCGTTGGTCTATGCACACATGAACACGTTATCAGTCTTCCCGTTACTAGCCGCAAAAAGTATCGGAGTCCCCATCAGAATCGCTCACAATCACAGCACCGCAGGCAAAGGCGAGACCAAACGCAACATCATGAAGTACATCCTCAGGCTGTTCGCAAATGTCTTCCCGACGCATATGTGTGCATGTTCTGAACACGCGGGCAGATGGCTGTTCGGGGATAAGGCTTTCGATTCCGGAAGGGTCAAGGTCTGGAACAACGCTATCGACACCGCAAGATTCGCCTACTCTGAGTCTGTGAGACACGAGACACGCAAAGCACTCAATCTCTCCGACAAGCTCGTAGTCGGGCATTCTGGACGCTTCATGACGCAGAAGAATCACACTTTCATCATAGACATATTTGCTGAGCTTCACAAACGGCGTGAAGATTCTGTACTGGTGTTTGCTGGAGACGGCCCCCTGATGGAGGACATGAGGGCTAAAGTTGCGAGGCTGGGACTCAGTGAGTGCGTGGTGTTTCTCGGCAGCGTGATCGACATGGAGAAATATTATCAGGCTATGGACGTTTTCGTGTTCCCGAGTCTGTATGAAGGTCTGGGGATGTCAGCGGTTGAGGCTCAGATTTCTGGGATGCCTGTGCTGTGTTCTACGGAGGTTCCTGCTGAGGCCAAGATCTGCGAAAATCTGCACTTCATGCCCCTGAGCAAATCCGCAGGTGATTGGGCTGATGAAGCACTCAGAATCTCAGATGGACACATCCGCCAAGACATGGCAGCCTGCGCACGAGAACACGGCTTTGACATAAAGACTGAGGCCGCAAAGCTCACGGAATGGTACTGCGAGCTTCTGGGACTCTGAGACGCAAAAACGGGCAGAGCATTTTCCACTCCGCCCGCAAAATCCTTCACTGCTGCTATTTCCAGCACAAGCTACTTTTTCCCGCAGAACAGCTTCATCACCGCAGGCCACACAGCCACCACGTAGAACATATCCAGAAATCCGAACGCTATCCTTCCCGGGAAAACTCCCAGTGTTTTGATCAGATAACCCTTCACCGTATAGATTATGAACGAGTATATACACAACCCTACAGCGCAAAGAATCAGCCCTTTCCACCAAGACCAGTCAGGTGTGAATTTTACCCAGCGTTTTTCTACGTAACGACCAACTACCAGCCCGAATATACGCGAAATATCACTAGTGCTGCCCGGTAACATGCTCTCAGGCTTAACGAGTATTTTTCCGTCAAGGTAATCTATAGGGTAGCTTTTGAGCTTGATGTAGGCTATTGCTGCTGCTCCGGCCAAGAATCCCAACAGCAGGAACATGTTTTCTCTCTCCGGATGAGCGTCAAGATGCCTGAAGAGCTTTGCCACTATCCAGAGAACTAATGCACTGCCAGCAAACCCGACTAACACATCTTGCGGCGTGTGGACTCCCAAGTAGTTGCGCGAAAATCCAGTAACCAGAATCAGAGCCACGCACACCACTATTCCCAAAACATGCCCGGTCTTCTTCGCGAGGACTGCGAGTCCCCCATAAATAGGTGTTGCTGTCATGGTGTGGCCGCTTGGGAACGAGTAGCCTCCTGCTGACTTGATGGCATCTCCGGCGGGGATGATTCTGGGGTCGCGAATCCAGGGGCGGTATACACACGCGGTGAGCTTGATGACAGCGTTGAGCAACAGGCTGACGTTCAGGGAAGCAAGGATATACAGCCCGTCGCGTTTCCTGATGTACCAGTATACGAACGCAGGGAAAAAGTACAGACCTCTCACCGCAAAAGTCGAGATCCATTCCATGAAGGGAGTCCAAGCGTCATTGATGGAGATTCTGAAGTTCTGAAGCCACAATAAATATTCTATGTCCATGAAAAATATTCCTCCTTAACGATAGCGGAATTGTATGCGGGAGCGTGCGAAAAGTAAATGCATATGGCTACATATAGGAGAGTATTTCCGTGTCGTGGATGATATTTTGGTCGCAGGTATCAAATTCCTGCATAGAATGTAGCCCTAGACCATCAGCAAGGCCACGCGCTCTTTTGGCTATGTATTCTTCTTTGGATTTGCCGAAATAGTGGTTGATTCTTATCAGATTATAGCTTATGTTGTCCATTACAGCTGCTTTAACAATTTCGCCATTCTCGTCTAGATTACT
>JAFTBT010000020.1 GCA_017455085.1 Synergistaceae bacterium | reverse complement strand
GAGCCGCCGGGAGCGCATTTGTTGACCGGAGCACCCTCATTCACCACGCCGGAAGCATATCCGTCACAGCCGGGGTATCCGCAGCCTCCGCAGTTCGCACCGGGAAGAGCAGCACGAATCTTCCCGATACGTTCGTCCTGATGGACACGGAAGACTATTGACGCTATCGCTAAAAGTACTCCGAAAACTCCGCCCATTATTCCCATCAAGGCAAGGGGAGCTATCATCACATGAGTAATATCCATTTTTGCACCCTCCTTACTTTATGATTCCTGTGAAGCCCATGAAGGCAATCGACATCAATCCCGCTGTGATTAACGCCATAGGCAGCCCCTTCAGCGAGTCAGGGATGCCTGCATTCGTCTCGATACGTTCACGGATTCCGGCCATGAGGGATATCGCCAGCAGGAAGCCCAGTGATGAGCCGAGAGCGTTCACCAGAGCAGCAGCGAGTCCGTAGCCTTCGTTCATGTTGAGGACAGCAACGCCCAACACTGCGCAGTTTGTGGTGATGAGGGGCAGGAAGATTCCGAGTGATTTGTAGAGTACTGGATTCAGTTTCTTCAACGCAAGCTCCACGAACTGAACGAGTGCAGCGATCACGAGGATGAACGACAGCGTGTAGAGATACTCAAGGTGCAGAGGCACAAGCAGGTAGTTGTAGGTGAGCCACGTCATCAGGGACGCAAGCACTATTACGAACACGACAGCCGCGCCCATTCCCTGAGCAGTCTTGAGTTTGGAGCTGACTCCCATGAACGGACAGCACCCCAAGAATCGGGAGAGCAATATATTGTGTACGAATATTGAGCTGAGGAACAGCAGGAATAATTCTGTCATCGTCATGCTACTTCACCCCGCATTCTTCATCGATTTCGGTCTTGCTGCAGAACTTCGCCATGATACACGCTCCACATCCCGCAGGCCTCGCCTCAGCAGGAGTCGCACCGAGTCCCTTCATCTTGGCCGCACGTGCCTGAATCGCTCTGAATGCTCCCATGCAGATTCCAAGAATGATGAATCCTCCCGGCGCAAGTATCACCAGCATTGCAGGCTCAAAACTTACTACAGGTGTTCCCAGCCACGTGCCAGCACCGAGAATCTCACGCACTGAACCCAAAAACGTTAGGGCTATCGTGAATCCGAGTCCCATTCCCACACCGTCAAAGATTGAGGCAAGTACACCGTTTTTCGACGCAAAGGCCTCTGCTCGCGCGAGAATGATACAGTTGACGACAATTAGGGGGATGAAGATTCCCAGAGACTTATTCAGTTCGGGAGCAAAGCCCTTCATCAGGAACTCTATCACCGTAACGAATCCGGCTATTACGACAATGAAGATAGGTATACGTACTTCATCAGGAACTATTTTGCGGAGAAGTGAGATTACTGCGTTTGATGCTACGAGTACAAATGTTGCGGCTATACCCATGCCGATTCCGTTTGACACGCTGGATGTTACTGCGAGCGTCGGACAAAGCCCTATGCACTGTACAAATGTAGGGTTGTCGGAAAGTACGCCGTTTGCTAAGACTTTCAGATTACTCTGACTCAATTTGGCCGTCCCCCTTACTGCTTGAGATTCTTGCTCCAGTATTCGACAGCTGCATTTACGCCATCGGTTACTGCGTTTGATGTGATTGTTGCTCCGGAAATCGCGGTTATCTCGTCAGGATTCCCGGCACTGCCCTTCACGACCTTCAACGGTAACTGTGATTTGTCGGTGAATTGCCCGTAAAATTCCGGTTCAGTTGCGCGCGCTCCGAGTCCGGGTGTGTCCGAGTGACTCAGGATGTTGATCGCCTTCACAGTGCCGTCCTTAGTGATTCCTGCGATGAATTGAAGCGGTCCGCCGTAGCTTTTGGTCTCTACGGTCATGCACCAGCCCACAACACCAGAAGCGTCTTTAGCCTGCACGATGTCAAGCACAGAGTCATTCTCTACAAGATTCATAGGCTCGAAAGTCTGGGCTATGGGCATCACGTTTTTGAAGGCCTCATTTTTCGCGGCAAGTTCTACCTGACGGATCGCAGCACTCGTGAAATGTTCAACTACTCCGAGAATTATTCCGGTTACTGCGGTAACAGCAAGCAACGTCCCGCCGAGATGTATTGCCTTCTTCACATAGTCAGCAGTCGAAACAGTATCATTATTCATTACAGCGTCAGACATAACTATTTGCCTCCTGTTCTCTTAAAGTAGCCGTTCTTGGGTGCACCGAAGACTCTCGGTTCTGTGTACTTGTCGATTAACGGCACAGCAATATTCATGATGAGGATTGAGAATGATACTCCCTCAGGATAGCCGCCCCATGTCCTGATTAATGACGTGAGAAGCGCACACCCGAAAGCATACATATACTGCCCTGATTCGCTCATGGGACTCGTCGTGTAGTCAGTGGCCATGAAGATAGCACCTATCAGCAAGCCTCCCGTAAGCATCTCGTGAATCGGGAACATCCCGCCTCCGTGTCCGAACAGTGCCGACAGAATCGCGGTGCAGAGAATATACGTCAGGGGGATTCTTGCGGAGATGACTCCTTCCCAGACGAGATAAGCCCCTCCAAGAATCAGGAGCAGTGATGAAGTTTCACCGATACAGCCCGCCATATTTCCCATCAACATATCGCAGATTGAGGGAAGCCCCGCGGTTGTTCCTGCCTTCATTGCGGCAAGGGGAGTCGCTCCGGATATGCCGTTGATTGTCCATGTGGTCATTGCTGACGGCCAAGAGATCAGCATCATAGCGCGTGCAGCAAGTGCAGGGTTGACGATGTTGCAGCCGATACCGCCGTAAAACTGCTTGACGATGATTATCGCGAACACAGACCCTACTACAGCCATCCAGATCGGAATACTCGGAGGAAGGTTGTACGCGAGCAATAACCCTGTAACTACAGCAGAAAGGTCGTTGATTGTAGATTTTGTGTGCATGACGAACTTTTGCCAGCACCATTCGCTTAATACGCAGGCCAGAATACACGCGGCTATCACTCCGAGCGAACGCAGGCCGAGAAAATACACTCCCATAATTCCCGCAGGCACCAACGCGAAAATCACCATCCCCATAATGTTGCGGGTGGTAAATTCCGAGTGAATGTGCGGTGAAGTTGATACAGTCAATTTTGTGTTCATGATTCTACTTCGCCTCCGCCTTTGCTTTTGCTTCTGCTGCTGCCTTGCGCCTGTTAGCGTTCACCGTAGCTTTACCGTCCTTGTAGCTCTGGACTAAGTGCCGTGATGCAGGACAGTTATACGCACAGCTCCCGCACTCAATGCAGTTCATTCCTCCGAGTGCCTCAAATTCTGCGTAGTCCCTGCGTCTGACAGCCTGATCCAGCATTGTCGGCTCAAGGTGCATAGGGCAGGCCTCTACACATTTTCCGCAGCGGATACATGCGCTCTCTTCAGCGATATATGCTGTCTTGCTGGTGAGGGCTAAGATTCCTGAAGTTCCCTTCACCACAGGCACATCGATTGACCGCATAGCAATTCCCATCATCGGGCCGCCGCTAATCACTTTCAGGGGTTCTTCTGTGAATCCTCCGCAGGCGTTAATCAGTTCACGGACATTCAGGCCAAGCGGGACTTGCAGGTTCTTCGGCTCAACTATTGCGTCTCCTGTTACGGTTACGACTCTCTCCATGACGGGAAGGCCTTTTGCGATCGCAGCCCATATCTGCCACGTTGTTCGTGTGTTCAGGACAATGCACCCTACATCAGCCGGAAGAGCAGGCACTAACGGAACTTCGAGGCCTGTTGCGGAATAGATCAACATTTTTTCTGCGCCCTGTGGGTATTTCACCTTGAGGGGCATTATGCGGATCTTGGGGTTCTTATTGTGCGCGGTCATTGTGGCGATGGCTTCGGGTTTGTTGCTCTCGATACCGATTATGCCGTCTGCCTCTGGAAACACCTCAAGCACAAATTCCAGTCCCCGAAGAATCTCGTCAGGGCTGTCGAGCATGATTCTGTTGTCGCATGTCAAAAACGGCTCACACTCTGCGGCGTTGACGATGATGTGCTTGATGGGCTTATCCTTCGGCGGTGAGAGTTTGACGTGTGTCGGGAAACATGCCCCTCCGAGTCCTACGAGTCCGGCCTCACGGATCAGCTTCACGTAGTCTGAAGGCTTGGGTTTGTGTCCGAGTGCCTCGTGCAGTGACGGAGCTGGGGTGTATTTTCCGTCGCTCTCGATGACGATGCTCTGCTCCATTGCGCCGGTGAAGGCCATGCGTGGCTCGATGGCTTTGACTGTTCCGGAAACAGCAGAGTACTTTGGTGCTGAGACGAACGCGTCAGTGTCAGCGATTTTTTGGCCTGCGAGGACGGGGTCGCCTTTTTTGACGATGGGGACGCAGGGGGCTCCGATGTGGAGAGCAAGAGGATAGACGAACTCACGGGTATCTGTAGGCCGCAAAACTTCGACCGGTTTGTTTTCCGTGAGGGCTTTACCTTCAGGCGGGTGTACTCCGCCCAAAAAAGTAGGCAGGTTCATAGTGATACAGCACTCCCCTCAAAATAGAATGTGTTTGTGAAAATTGGATGAGTGTATTATATCGTAATTAGCTATGACCGTGTGAGATATGCTTTCTGAATATTGTTGCGTGGTCTTGAGCAAGTCATGTCGTGGAGTGTACAGCAAGTCATGCGTGGAGTGTACAGCAAGTCATGCGTGGAGTGTACAGCAAGTCATGCGTGGAGTGTACAGCAAGTCATGCGTGGAGTGTACAGCAAGTCATGTGTGGAGTGTACAGCAAGTCATGTG
>JAFTBT010000134.1 GCA_017455085.1 Synergistaceae bacterium | reverse complement strand
GCGATAGTGTCCTCAAACAGCGTAATATCCTGTGTCACGCACGCAGCGGAACTCGTGAAAATGCTTCTGGGAATCTGGCTGATGGGCTTCCCGTCAAAAAGTATCTCGCCTTCCCACGCAGGATACAGCCCCGTCAACAACTTTGCTGCTGTGGATTTTCCGCACCCTGACGGCCCGACAATGGCGACGCTTTTACCTGGTTCGACCCTCATGGAGAAATTCCGCAGTATCGGATCGACTAACTTGTTGTAGCCGAAAGTAACTCCCTTCATCTCGACAAGTCCGCCCAGCTTGGCCAAGTCCTCATCAGGCAAATCCTCCTCCTGTCCATCAGCAAGGGGGTACTTGAACACGTCCTGCACTCTTTCCATCTGGGTGCGCATTTCTTGAAGCTGCTGGCCTGCATTGATGAGCATAGCCGCTGGATTCGAGAACGCAGTCAAGTAGCCGGTGAACGCAGACACGAGTCCAATAGTCCATTCTCCGCGAATGATGAGCCTGACTCCCAAGAACAGAATCAGATTCGACATCAGGAGCGACACTAACGGAGGTATTTGGCCGAGAGTCTGGTTGAGTTTCGCGAATTTTACGGCCTGATTGTTGGCGTTTGCCTGAAAGCCTGCCCATCGCGTGAAGAATCCGTTTTCTGCACCGGCGGACTTGATGGTCTCGATCATGTCGATTCCGGAGACAGTTGCACCGTTGAGGTTAGCTGCGTCTCTCGTCTGGACTCTGGTGATGTTTATGCGTTTCTCTGAGATAACCTGCGCAAGAATCAGGTTGACCCCTACGGAAATTATGCCTACAAGCGCAAGAAGGGGGCTGTAGTTGATCATGATAAACAGGTTGAAGACCATAGCAAGGGAGTCCAGCAGAAGGGGTGTGAATGTGTTGATGAGGATGTTGGTGATTTGCTGGTTTGACTGCTGACGGGTAACTATGTCTCCTGCCATTCTCTGCTCGAAAAACTCTACAGGCAGCCTCAGGATGTGCCACAAGAATCTAGTATTTGCGATAGCTGCCATTTTCCCCTGAAGTCTGAGCATGTAGACGGCCTTAATCACGAGCGATAACACCTGCGAGAGAATCACCAGACCCATCAGCACGAAGAAGCCTCCTGCCCATTGAGGGGATGAGTGAGTCAGCAGATGATCCACAAAGAAACGCGAGAATGCCGGCATGAGTATTCCGGATAGCGACGCAATCAGAGTAGTCATAATCACCATCATGAACACGGGCAATGTTCCGGTGAGTCTCTGTACTGCGAACTTGAGGATTGATGCGGGACTGCCTCCGGGCTGGAAATTTTCTGAAGGCTCGACCATCATACACACTCCGGAATATGACTTGCTGAACTCCTCGAAAGGTATGGTGATTTTTCCGCGTGCAGGGTCATTCAGGTAGACTCTATCCTTCTTGAAACCGTCAAGCACCACAAAATGATTGAACTCCCAGAAAACTATGCAGGGGTATGCTGCTTCAGTCTTGAGGGTCTCAGCATCGCACCTGAAGGCGTGGGGAGTCAGGCCGTATTTTTTTGCGGCGCGGTAAATGCTCTTGAGGTTTGAGCCGTCTCGTGAGACTCCGCAGTCTTTACGGAGCTGTTCGAGGGGAATCCACAGGCCGAAATACGCCAGCACCATATCTAGGGCAGCTGCACCGCACTCCAGAGCTTCGAGCTGCATAACCACAGGTACGGACGCAATGCCCTTGAAGAGCGGGGTGTGAGTCTTTTGCTTGAACATAGTCTACTTTAGGAGGAAGGTTATAGGCCTGACGGTATGAGCTTCAGCGTAAACGTTAGCAGAAGAATTTGCTGATGTGTCAGGAACTTTCAGCTCTCCGAAGAATATCCAGACGAAGAGTCCGGCCAAGAATACCAGCACTGACGCAAGGACTATCCACGCTCCTGGAGAAGTTACGCGTATATAGCTGTTGAGCTGTTCGGGTGAAGTAAGTTTACCGTTATCAGGCATAAAGACACCTCGTTATTATGAATGTATATAGTTTGAGAGATGCCCTATTATACAATGACCGCCATGCAGAAATTCACACAGCGGCCAAATCGTTATCAGTATGCTTCAGGGAAAAACGCTGTTATGCCATGCCTACACCAAAGCTGCCGCCGCAGCCGCACCGCCAGCCGTTGTTAGTGGTGTTGTAGCCTTCCCCTGTTTTCTGGCATTCGCAGTTCAACTCCCACGTGAGACCTGAGCCGTAGCCCTGACATCTGCACATGCTCGTTACTGCGTTAGTTGCTCCTCCGGCCACAGCCTGCATTTCGTCCTCAGAAAGCTCGTCCATTTTTGCAGGCTCGAAATCCTCAGCCTTCAGCTCGAACCCCTGAGCATTTGCGAGTTTCAGTACCTCTTCCATGCTTTTGACGGCAATAAGCTCTTTTTTCAGAGCCTCATCCCTTGAAGCTGCCTCAAGAAATTTTTTCGCGTTGTTTACCATGATATTACCTCCTTAATCTATTATTGCCATAAAGGACTCTCCAGCACAAGCGATTTTGCACTTGGCCGGACTTTCCTCACAGCCTCTATGATTCTATCAACCCATCCGCCTTTGAACAACTCACACACTGCTGGAGATTTGCCCATCAGGTCAGACTCATCAACAGTCAGCGCATCAGCCCTACACCCGCCGTAACAGCACCGCGAATACCTGCACTCCCTGCACTCGGAATGCACAGCAAAATACTCACTCGCACGCATGTTGATGATGTTCATGTAGTACGAGTCAGTGATGCACTTCGCGAGTCCCTGCTCCAGCATATTCGGAAAACGCTCCTGAATCTTCAGCCCTGCAAGCGACATACACGGCAGAGTCTTTCCGTCCGGAGCTATGTACATGTACAGCCTAGCGTGTCCGCACATGCAGAACGTCTCAGGATCGCACTCAGGCTTGTAGCTCGGAATGTCAAACCTGTCCGGCTCTTGCGGGCTTGCCATGAAGAATCCCCCAAGCATTACGGCCATCGGCATATCATCCTCGTAGTACTGTGGTATGTAGTCCAGATACAGGCTGTACAGTTCCGGAAGGGTAAACGCCTCACCGTAGCCATGCTTGAGCCATTCGCCGCTGTTCGACACAGGAACAGTCTTCACGCTCCGGACTCCCAAGCTGCCCATGTGCTTGACGCTCTCACGAAGAGTATGCTTGTTGCGCTGGTGAAGACACATCTCCGCTCCGGTGGGGAAGCCCATATCACGGCACAGTGCAAATGCCCGATCAACTGCTTTTTCAGCTCCGGCAACTCCCCGAATCCAGTCGTGCCAGCCAGCTCCGTCATAGCTCATGTTGAACTCAGGGTGTATGTTTCTGCGGTCAAGCTCACGCAATAATTTTTCGTTCACGAGCGCACCGTTTGAGTAGATAGTTCTGATGCGTATTCCGCGCTCAAGCAGAGCGTCAACAATTTCGAGGAAGTCAGGACGAATCAGTGGCTCTCCTCCGGTCAGTGAGACGTTCAGGACTCCGCAGTCCCCTAACTGATTCACGATGTCCATGATTGTGCTGTGAGGGAGTTCACCGAGTACAGCATCAGGAGCGGACATGAAGCAGTGTTTGCACCTGTAGTTGCACTTGCCCGTGATGGACCAGTGAGCTTGACGGATGTAGCGCGCGGGGAATTTTCGGTACTTCTGGTTTTCTGTGAGGGCTTGGCCGGGTGCGCACTGCTCTATGATTCCGAGATCGAGGGCATCTGCGGTGATTTTGCGGAGGTTTTCGGGAATGATAGGAAGTGAGAAATCTACAGTTCCGTCGCAGAGAGTAATAGCGTCCCAAGTCTCAGGGTTGAGAAAATTTGCGCCGCCAGTGTTGGAGTCTACCAGCGCGTAGGGGAGTCGTTCCCAGCCTCTGAGCAGAAAATTATCCTTGAGCCTATAGTACATAATCCTAGTCGCTAAGACCTCCATGAAATTATTCGCAGTTTTTTCAGGATAAGGGATATTATACACTTCAGGAAGTGATTATTTTATGAATGAGCTTGATGAATATCTCACTAACAGACTCGCGCAAAAACTATCGTCCGTCAATCGTGATGAGTCTTTTCTCGCACAGTGGCATGAATGGCTTGACGATCTGCCCGTTCTCGGAGCTGCCGGACTCCTCAACACATACATCACACGTAAACGTCCTGTATCATTCTCCGAACCTGAGAGCATCACCATAGAGCTATACGACTCCTTTGCGGGAAAAATACCCCTCGTGATTTTCGGGAACGCAGCAGACTTTGAGGGCTTCGTCGTGAATCTGGTCTACAGGGGAGAACGGCCAAGCAACATTTCGCAGATGGGAGCATCATTCATCTACGGGAAGACTCAGAGATTCTTGACTCTGTCACGAAAATTCTACAGCAATACCACGCCTGAATATGTAGGTCTGAGTCCTGAACAGTGGTGCGAAAAATCCATGCTTATCCGCCGTGGACACGAAATCACTCACTACTACACAAAGACATTCTACGGTTCAGCAAGCAACAACCTGCACGACGAACTTATCGCTGACTTCATGGGGATGTATTCCGCTTTCGGACGCTATGACGCAAAACTGTTCCGGCACTTCATGGGGCTTGACGGCTCGGACGGGAGGCTCTCTCTGTACACTTCGGGACTCTCTCCTGAATCTCGCAGGGCTGTAGCAGAAATAGCGTGTGACTGTTCGGAAAAACTGGAGGCTTGGCAGGATTCAGACTCTTTCCGGAAAATGGACACTCCTTCACGAATAGATTACCTTTGTCAGTTAGGAATACAGGGTATAATTCGGGACATCCCCACACACTAAACGAAAGGATGTATCAACATGAAGAAAACT
>JAFTBT010000133.1 GCA_017455085.1 Synergistaceae bacterium | reverse complement strand
GGTCATCGGCAACGGTAAAGAGTTTGACGTGAAAGTGTCTGTGTTCTCGTACGTGAATTTAGTGCTGAACAACGCGAACGCTCAAGCTGACGAAAAGCAGACAGTTACGGCACTGTACAAGTACTACACCACGAACATGGCCTACAGAAAATCCATCGGCATGTAGCTCAACAAATAACCCCCGGCACTACACACCGGGGGCTTTTTTCTATCAGCACATACTTCACAAAATTATTCTGCTTCTGATCCCTCGTCCGACTCTTCGTATCCTGTTCCGCATCGTCCAGCATTCCGGTACGCCGTGTATATTCCCATTCCTACAAAGGCTAAACCCGCTATGCCAAATCCCCACGCCTTCGGGATATACCCAAACAGCCGGTCAAAGAAATACCTCATCACTATCAACACGCAAAATACTATCCCGACAGCTCCGTGTCCCCGCCACATCTGCAGCAGCATCATCACCGCAGTAAGCACCGCACTCGCTATCGCTAAGACCTTCCGCCCCTGAACAAACTCATCACGCCACACTTCCGGCCACGTCAGCATCAGACCGCACAGCCCCAGCACCAGCAACCCCAGCACTTCAGCGTCACCATACCGGCAGAAACTCATTGCCCCGCACCCTGTCCACAGCAACAGCAGCGTCCACGTCCCTCCAAAGCACAGGCTCATACGCGAAGCAATCACCAGCAGCGTCAATAACATGTTCACGTTCATAGCCGCACGATCCTTGATGAAGTAGTTCGCTGCCCACAATGCAGCCAATAATACGAAGCCTTCAACCGGCGTGAAAAATTCCGTCAGCTCTACCCTAGCGTTCCCCATAAACTCAAGCGCAAATATATCTATACCGTTTATCAGGATCAGGTACACTAACCCTACTGCCTGCGCAAAATATTCCTGCCAGTCATCACGAGTACACACCGCCGTCACCGTCAGATGCACCAGCCACCAGCCCAGCACTCCCGAAAAACTCAGCTTGTAGTCATACATACGAGTTATCAGGTATATTCCTGCTCCGAAGATTATGCTCGCCAATAACAGAAAGGCTTTCCCTGTCTTCGTGTTCCGTCCCGTTACTACATGAGCTATCAACGAGGCTATATATCCCCCTAATATCATGCACACACGCAAAAGTTTGGGCAGTTCGTGCCAGTGCGCAAGAGCAAAGCTTACTCCTCCTAAACTAAGCATTATTGCTCCGGCGATAAAGAGTATATACGTCAAGCTCCACTGTCCTGCAACATACAGCCCCAATATCTTGTCGCTCTGTTCCTGCGTGATTATGCCTTCTTCCTCCCAGTGCGCGGCCTCAGTCGTCAGGAACTCCATGTACTTTTTGGGAATCTCTGCCATCCCTAACTCACCAGACTTCCCAACGGTATATCTTTCTCCGGCGTCAGGATCGTCAACTGTTCAGCTTTGCCGTCATGCTTCACCGATGCACACAACACCATTCCGTTGCTCTCAACCCCGCAGAGTTTTACGGGCTTCAGGTTCGTCACGAGGATTATGCGCTTGCCTACGAGTTCTTCGGGCGTGAAGAATGCTTTTATCCCGCTGCATACCGTACGAGTCTCGTAGCCTAGATTCACCTCCAGCTTGTAGAGTTTCTTCGACTTAGGAATCTCCTCACACTTGGTGACTTCAGCTACACGCATCTCCACCTTGCCAAAATCCTCTATGCCTATTTCGGGCTTGGCTTCCGGCTTCTCGATTACGTTGGCTTTCTCTGCTTCTAGCGTCTGCAACTTTTTCCACTCCTCTATGTCTATTCTTGGGAATAGTATTTCTCCCTTGTGTATCTGCGCTCCTGCTCCTGCTCCCCACACAAATGCGTCATACTTCAACGTTACGGGGTCTTTATTCTGCCCTAACTGCTCGTAAACTCTCTTTGCTGTGTCCGGCATAAACGGCGCAATCATCAGCGCACTAACCCTCAATGCCTCGTACAGATTCAGCAATACCCAGTCTAGACGCTCCGACTGTCCGCTGTCCTTCGCAAGTATCCACGGGGTTGTCTCGTCTATGAACTTGTTTGCTCGGCTTATGTACTCCCATATAGCTTTTAGGGCCTCGTCATACGCATAGCTCTTCATGGACTCGTCAACATGCTTCAACATCTCAGGGAGCATCTCACTCAACGCAGATACACTCTTCGCACTTGAGGGAACTACTCCGCCGCGATAGGCCTGTATCATCTGGAGAGTCCTGTTCAGGAGATTCCCCAAGTCGTTCGCCAAATCACTGTTTATCCTGCCGACGAGTGCCAGCTCCGAAAAATCTCCGTCATTCCCAAACGGCACTTCACGCATCAGGAAATACCGGAACGCATCCAGCCCATACTTCGCCGTCATTTTCACGGGGTCTACTACGTTCTTGAGGGACTTGCTCATCTTCTGCCCGTCCACTGTCCACCAGCCATGTGCTACTATCTCACGCGGTAAAGGCAGCCCCAACGCTAACAGCATCAGCGGCCAAGTTACGCAGTGAAACCGGATAATGTCCTTCCCGACCATGTGCCTGACTTCCGGCCAATAAGCAGCAAATTTCTCACCATCAGGATATCCCAACGCAGACAGGTAATTTATCAGCGCGTCAAACCACACGTATATCACATGCTTATCGTCTCCGGGTACAGGTATTCCCCACTTGAGGGACGTACGGCTCACGCTCTGGTCACGTACTCCGGAACGCAGAAAACTCATCACTTCGTTGTAGCGGATCTTGGGCTTGATGGCTTCGGGGTGTGCCTCGTAATACGCTATGAGTTCAGGAACGTACTTGCTGGCTCGGAAAAAGTAGCTCTCTTCCTCCATGAGGGTCAACGGCCTTCCGCAATCGGGGCAGGTATGATTTTCACCCATAGCATTTTCTGGCACGTATGTCTCGCACGGAACGCAGTAGTAGCCTGAATACTTGCCCTTGTAGATGTCGCCCTGAGCTATGAGCCTGCTGAATACTGCCTGCACCGTATCTATATGCCGCTGTTCTGTAGTCCTGATGAAGTCTGAATTGCTGATGTTGAGGGTCTGCCACAAATTCCGGAAGTTCATGTGTATGCGGTCTACGAGTTCCTGAGGGGTAGTATTCTGTGAGGCGGCGGCCTGCTGGATTTTCTGGCCGTGTTCGTCTGTGCCGGTCAGGAAAAATACTTCACAGCCCTTCATGCGCTTATACCTTGCCATAACGTCGCATGCTATAGTAGTGTATGCGTGGCCTATATGCGGAATGTCATTGACGTAATAAATCGGCGTAGTTATGTAGAATTTCTCTGACATAAAATTTTCCTCCTGTTTTTGGGATTAGCTTATAATAGCACTTTCTACTTTATGGAGGTGTTCATTATTCTTCAGCTAATACTTTACGGCATATGCGGCGCACTAACTACAATCATCAATATTCTCGTCTACTGGATCGCTACACGCATACTCTCTTGGCCGGTCGTGGCTTCTACAGTCATTGCTTGGGTCATAGCTTTTCTGTTCGCATACTGGTCCAACCGCACCTTCGTCTTCCACAGCAAAGGCCCCATCATGAAAGAGTTCATAGAGTTCTTTGTGTGCAGAATCGCTACAGGTGTCCTCGATGTCATCATCATGTACCTGTTCGTTGACGTGCTGGGTTTCTACGACGTACTCATCAAGACCGCCAGCAATATACTAGTGATAATCCTGAACTATATAGCTAGCAAACTATTCATCTTCAAAGGAGGCAAATCCTCATGCTGAAACTCCCTGCTGTTGCTCGTGGAGACATCCCCGCCGATCTCGTCATCAAGAACGCAAAAATCGCAAACGTCTTCACCGGTGAATACGAACTCTCTGACGTAGCAGTACATCAAGGCAAAATCGCAGGCATAGGACACTACAACGCCAAAACTTCATATGATGCTCAAGGCCGCGTACTCATCCCCTCACTCATAGACGGACACATACACATCGAGGACACTATGCTCACTCCCGAAAATTTCGCCCTCGAATCCGTCAAGCATGGCACCGGCACTGTCTTCGCTGACCCTCACGAAATCGCAAACGCTCTCGGAATGTCCGGCCTTCGGTTCATGTTCAGGGCTTCACAGAATTTGCCTATAGACATATTCTACGGAGCTCCTTCATGTGTCCCTGCCTCCGAACTTGAGACACCCCTTGATGCCCTTGATGCGCTCTCCATTCACGACATGTTCACCCGCCGCCTGACCCATCACTTAGGCGAAATGATGAACTTCCCCGCCGTCATCAACGGAGACCCCGAAGTCTGGAGCAAGATACTCACTGCCTCAGCCCTCAACGTCCCGCTAACAGGCCACGCCCCGGGAGTCTCTGGCCGCGCTCTGAACGCATACCTATCAAGCGGCATAAGCTCCGACCACGAATGCACGGACATCAACGAGGCTCGCGAAAAGCTCCGGCGCGGAATGTGGCTGATGCTCCGTGAAGGCTCGACCTTTAGGGACTTGCGCAAACTCCTGCAGCTCATCAAGGAAAACCCCCTCAATGCTTCACGGCTTATGGCTGTTTCTGACGACATCACTGCACGCTACCTCGTCAACACCGGACACATGGACGAGAAGATTCGTATCATGCTCAGCGAAAAGTGGCTAGACCCGTTCACTGCTTTACGGCTGGTGACTCTGAACCCTGCGGAATACTTCGGGCTTCACGACAGGGGTGCTATTGCTCCATCGAGGCTGGCGGATTTTGCTCTGCTGGACAGCGACACTCTGGATGAACACTTCACGATCTCTGAAGTCTGGAAAGCCGGCAAACTCGTAGCTCGTGACGGTGATGCTTTCTCCATGTACGACACCGAACACACTGCTCCGGTCTTGGCCGTGAGGACTACGAACATTCCCGAACCTGAAGCTCTGGCTGTTCATGCGGGAGGCTCGACTATGCGGGTGATAGGCATTCAGGAGGGTACAGCTATCACCAAAACTCTCACACTTCCTCCCAAAATTGAGGGAGGCCTCGTAGTTCCGGACAGTGAGCGGGACATTGCGAAGATAGTTGTGCTTGACAGACACCATAACAGCGGAAAATTCAGTGTAGGCTTTGTGTATGGGATGGGCATTCGGCATGGAGCAATAGGCTCATCGATAGCGCATGATGCACACAATTACGTGGTGATCGGGATGGATGACGAGAGCATACACACGGCACTATGCGCACTTGCCGGCATGGGAGGCGGAGTAGTGGCTGCATTAGGCGGAGATGTGAGGGCAGAATTTGGGCTTCCTGTTGGCGGACTGATGAGCTATCTGGACGCTGAGAGTGTGAGTGCTGGGCTTGAGGCAGTGGAAAACTCTGCATCTGAGTTAGGCGTGAAGGCGGGGCATCCGTTTATGGTGATATCGTTCCTGTGCCTGAGTGTCATTCCTCAACTGCGCATCACTGACATCGGCTACGTGGACATCTCGAGCGGGGGAGTGCAAAGTCTGTTTGTGGAGTAAGGGCGGTATAATATAGGCTCAATTCCTAAGTAGGAGGTAATACACATGTTTCGCATCAAAGAAAACGGCAGCACTTTCACCACAGAAGTCCTAGCTGGTCTAACTACTTTCGTAACCATGAGCTACATCATATTCGTGAACCCCAACATCCTAAGCCAAACAGGTATGCCCTTCAACGCTCTAGTTGTCGTAACATGCCTAGCTTCTGCACTGGGTACGTTCCTCATGGCCTTGTTCGCAAACTACCCGATAGCTCTTGCGCCCGGTATGGGACTCAATGCGTTTTTTGCGTTCGGTGTTGTCCTGACCATGAAGATCAACGGTGCACCCGTAACGTGGCAGATGGCACTTGCGGCGGTCTTCATCGAGGGAGCTGTATTTGCTGTCCTGACTCTGACGAATATCCGTGAAGCCATCATGAACTCCATCCCCAAGAGCCTGAAAATCGGCATCAGTGCAGGTATAGGCTTGTTCGTGGCGTTCATAGGCCTCCAGTCAGCAGGTATCATAATCGACAACAACGCAACCCTTCTCGGCTTGGGGAGCATCAAGAATAATATACCTATGATGTTATCGCTTGCGGGGTTATTCTTCATGAGCGTATTGACTGCCCTGAACGTGAAAGGTGCATTACTCATCGGCATAGTCATAATCACAGGAACAGCGGCGGCATTAGGCCTAGTAGAGATTCCTGAAACAGTCGTATCCATTCCTCCGTCAATAATGCCCATAGTCGGCAAGCTGGATTTTTCCCTGATAGGCAGCCCTGATTTCTGGATAGTAGTGTTCACGTTTTTCTTTGTGGACTTTTTCGACACGTTAGGGACTCTTGTAGGTGTCTGCAACAGGAGCGGACTTCTTGACGAAAACGGACATCTTCCGCGTGCGAAGGGAGCATTGATGGCTGATGCGGTGGCGACTATGGCGGGAGCAGTATTAGGGACATCGACCGTGACCAGCTACGTAGAGAGTTCTTCGGGAGTGGCACAGGGAGGCCGTACGGGTCTAGCGTCTGTAGTGACTGCATTGATGTTTGTGGCAGCGATATTCTTCACGCCGCTTGTGGGGATAGTCCCTGCATATGCCACAGCTCCGGCACTGGTCATCGTAGGAATGTACATGATGGTGAGCTTGAGGGATCTGAATTATGACGACTGGACTGAAGCGATACCGTCAATGCTGGGATTTTTCATGATGCCGTTTGCGTACAGTATAGCGACGGGGATAGAGTTTGCTATAGTGAGCTATGTAGTGATAAAGATACTCACCGGAAAATGGAAGGATATATCTTTCTTGATGGTCATACTGAGTGTATTATTCATAGCGAAGGAATTTCTAGCATAGCAATAACCCAGCGATGAGTATTGTTGCATGGTGAATGAACTTCCAGCATAGCAGTAAACCGCGATAATCATTGATACAGACAACGGTCTTCCGGCCAAGAACTGGGAGGCCGTATTTTTGTGAACAGGCTTATTTGAATATATATGCTTGACAAGAGGCAATTATGATTTATAATAGCACACGTAATACAAATTCAAGCGGACAACGCAGAAAGGATGTGAAGTACAAGATGGCAGCAACGGAAACCGTAACCAAAGTAGCAGTAAACATATTGGTCAACAACGGAACCACACAAACCGGAGCACTGAAGACCGCTAGCATCTCAATGGGTGCAATAAGTACAAGCGGGTATGACGCGGACAAGGCAATCGCAATAGCAGACTTGGTAAGCGAGTGTTTAGTGAAAGATATGTGTGAAATCCGTAAGGTAGAGTACAGCCGGTTATTGTCGGAATAATGATGACAGACTGAGACCATAGGGACAGACTATGAAAAGAGGTGATAGATATGGCCGCTACGAGCAAATTAGTACTGGAGTTTGAGGGCACTGGCAAGACTGTGACGTTTTCGTACAAATATGCCGACCCAAGCACTACCACTGCGACAATTAAGGCATTGATGACCGGGTTGATCACGAACGGAAGCATCTTCGAGAACCCGCCGTTAAGAGCAAAAAGCGCGAAAATCGTAACCACGCAAGAGAGCAGTTATATTCTCGACGCTTAGAGTGAAATGACCCATTCCCCTTTTGGCAGTTATCAGGACTGTTGAAGGGGGAAACTTTTGTTGAGCATTATACCACACGCCAGAATGCCCCATAAAAATTGATAGAGCTACACCACGCATTCAGGACGTACATCCTAGATTCACAGAGTTATACCCCGCATTCAGGATGTACCCCCCAAAAATTGACAGAAATATATCCAGCGATTAGAATACCCTGCATTCTTAAGCAGAGAATTATGCGAAATATACTGCATAACTCTGGAAGGAGAAGTGCATAATGGAGTACAAAACAGTGCATGAGATATACGGTTCACAGGTGTTTGATAAACGAGCTATGAAGGAACGCCTGAACCCGGACGTATACGAGCAGGTTATTGCAGCAATGGAGGGCCGTCAGAGATTAACCCCAGAAGCCGCAGACATAGTAGCCGGAGCAATGAAGGATTGGGCCCTGTCTCACGGTGCAACACATTGGGCGCATTGGTTCCAGCCTATGAGTGAGTTCACGGCAGAGAAACACCAAGCGTTCACGTTGAGCGACACGGACGGCAACCCTATCGAGGTATTCAGGGGCAAGCATCTGGTGCAGGGAGAGCCCGACGCATCGAGTTTCCCCAGTGCAGGCACACGAAGCACCTTCGAGGCACGGGGCTATAGTGCGTGGGACATCTCAAGCCCTGCGTTCATCGTGAAGTCCCCTAAGGGCGGGACGTTGTGTATTCCCAGCGTGTTCTTGTCGTTTGACGGTACACCTCTGGACCTGAAGACACCGTTGCTGCGTTCACTGGATGCTGTGGAGGGCCGGGCGTTCAAGCTGCTGCGGATGCTGGGGCAGAGAGGCATCAAGAACGTGAAAATGACCGTAGGAGCAGAACAGGAGTATTTCTTGCTGGACAGGCCAAGAGCACAGTTGCGGCCGGACATACGTTTTTGCGGCAGGACACTCATCGGAGCTCAGCCCGCCAAAGACCAGAAACTCGACCATCACTATTTCGGAGCAATCCCGCCGAGAGTCTTGGCCTACATGGAGGACGTGGAGAGAGATTTAGCGCGTCTAGGTGTCAGCGTGATAGCTAGGCATAACGAAGTCGCAAGATGCCAGTTTGAGTTTGCGCACCTGTTCAGTGATGCGAATAGAGCCTGCGACCAGAATCAAATACTCATGGAGACGATGAGGAAGTTAGCCCGTAAGCATGAGCTGCGTTTGTTGTTCCATGAGAAGCCTTTTAGCGGGATGAACGGCTCAGGGAAACATACCAACATGTCATTGATGGACAGTGAAGGCCGAAATCTCCTCAAGCCCTCGAACTCCCCGCGCAGGAACGTAGTATTTTTAGCGTTTATGTCTGCGGCAGTGTTAGGGGTATCACGCTACAACAGCCTCCTTCAGGCAAGCATAGCCACGTACGGGAATCTCTTCAGGCTCGGCGGACATGAAGCACCTCCGTCAATCATAAGCGTGTATCTCGGTTCGGCACTTACTGACTTGATACACAGGCTCGACAATTCTGACGTATCACTACCAGAAAAAGGTGTTATGGATCTGGGATTGGCAAAACTTCCGGACATTATCCCGTTCGACAGCGACCGTAACAGGACAAGTCCCGTAGCGTTCACCGGCGACAAGTTCGAGTTTCGTGCGCCCGGGTCAAGCCAGAGCATAGCGTTGCCTGTAACTATGTTTGCGAGCCTGTGGGCGTGGGGAATAGAGCAGGTCATCGGAAAAGTTGAGGCCAGAATCCTCAAGGGAGAAGACCCCATTGATGCAGCACTGGATGCGGCACGTGAGGCGTTTCGTGAGGGAAGCAATGTGCTGTTTGAGGGAGATGCATACACTCCTGAATGGCACGCTGAGGCGAAGAGTAGAGGCCTAATTGAGGCGGAGACAATGCCAGCGAGAATAGACTTGCTGCTCAAACCGGAGAATAAGGCGATGCTTGAGGAACTGGGTGTGTATAATGCGCATGAGCTGGAGAATCTTCATGAGGTGAGGATGGAGAGCTTTGCGACTGGCCTGGAGGTTGAGGCAGCAGTGCTGTACGATATGCTCTGGGAAGGAATTTTGCCGGCGATCACGAAGCAGCTTACACTTGAGCGGAACAGTATGCTCTATTGGGAGAATGTAGATTTTGGGGACATGAACCCGTGGAGGGATTATGTAGGCGGGCTTGGCCGGGCGAAGAATGCGCTGATACATGACGCTAATAGCCTGTATGAACTTAAGGGAAGACTTGCAGGGATGAATGCACATGAGCGGAGTGATTTTCTTGTGGAGGAGATTTTGCCACTCATGGAGAGTATTCGTGTGAAGAGTGATGCTGCGGAGCTGACCATAGCGGCGGATATTTGGCCGTACCCGATATACAGGAACTTGCTGTCACTTAGTGCGTAAGTGCTTGTGTACATGAGAGTATTTACGGGAAAAAGTACAGGGTTTCAGGATTTGCTCCTGAGACCCTGTATTGTTATGCATGAACGTTAGGTATTACGGCTTCCGGATGTGTCTGGTAGTAAGTGTATGGGCGATCGAGGTCAATGATGCCGCCTTGTGCATGAGCTGGTATGCGATCCTTTTCCGGAGGAGGTGTCATGTAGTCGCCGTATGTCATGGTCAAGTAGCGGTCGTAGCCCTTAGGAACAGCAACAGTAGTATCCTCAAATGGCAGGTCTATAGTCTCCTTGAAGGGCTCATACGGGAGCTCTCTGCGATAACTAGTTGGGAAATTTACGCTGTCAGAGCACCCGAACGGATAATGTCTCATAATCTTTTCATGAAGGCGCGAGAAGAAATAGTACGGCACAAGCAGTTTGAAGGGCATAGCCAAGATCCATAACATTTTCCCTCTCAAAGTCTGTTCTTTGCTGTAAGGATGTCTGCGCTTGTAGTTAAGATTTTTACATACGGCGAAGAAGGCCTTGAGAAGTTTCCTGACTGTTTTGCTCTTAGGTAAACCATGCATTGGGAATATATCAATGAAGGCACCAAAATATGCATTCTTGAACTTAATTCTCGATAATTCGATGAATGTAGTCCGTGTATCATGGAACTTGGAGAAATATGTGAAAGAGTTTGACTTCACATAGTGCAGGTTAAGTACTTGGTAGTGTTCAGGGAGTTCATTTTGCGGGAGTTCGAGCAATTTCACGTAGTCCTCGTAGGGCATAGCAACGTCTACGTCATCGTCCCAAGGGATGAAACCCTTATGCCTTACAGCTCCCAAACATGTGCCGGCTATGGCAAAGTATCGCAGATTATGGCGTTTGCAGATGTCCTGAAAGACTTTGAGTATCTCTAATTCCTTGAGCTGAATGCGGCGGGTTAAGGTTAATGAGCTATCCATTGTGAGCTTCTTTCTGCGCAACAATAGACGCTGTTTGTGAGTAAGTTGGTGCTGTTGGTGAGTGAGTTAGTGATGAAGGAGCATGATATAGGCCAAGCCAAGCCAAGCCAAGCCAAGCCAGTGTAGCACTGTTAATCATGGTGTCAATAGTCCTTTCATGTGATTTTGCATTATTATACACTACGCAAAAAAAATATGGCCTCCGTTTTTGTGAAGGCCACTCGTGAACGTGTCAGGGTCTAGCTCTGAAATCTTGCCCGGTGAACGTGTTCGGGTCTAGCTCTGGAATCTTGCCCGGTGTACATGCTCCGGAAGTTTCTGCTCAATCTCTCCCGCTTTGGTGAGAGCTATACGTGTCAACATAGGACCAACAAGCTCATACACCAACACACTGAACAGTATTATGTTCCGGATAAGTCCTCCCATCTCCGCGCCCAAACTCTGCGCACTCACTACCATCCCTAATGCCACTCCAGCCTGTGGGAACAACGTTATCCCCAAGTACTTCCTCACGTTCTCAGGGCATCCCGTCATCACCGAACTCACTAATGCTCCAGTATATTTCCCCAAGCACCTCACCAGTATATACACCACTCCGATAACTATCACTGCATGATTTGCCAGCACTCCAAGCTCCAGCCTCGCGCCAGACAGAACAAAGAACACCGCATACAACGGCACGCTCCACTTCTGTGAACGTACCATAATATCCTCACTGTACTTGCACATGTTGCAAAACACCGTACCCAGCATCATACACACTAGCAATGACGAACACGCTAATCTCACCTGCCCGATGTATATCTCTCGTGAAGCTAGGGCTATCGTCATCAGTATAAACGATATCGTCAAGGCTAACCTGTTGCGGTTCGAGAAAAACAGCTTCTCCAGCCACGTCAAAATCACTCCCATAACTGCACCGAGTACCAGCGAGCAGACTATCTCAAGGAACGGGTTCAAGATTATGGAGATGATATTTATCGTGCCGCCTATCAGCGCATGAGCAATACCGATCGACACCGCAAATATCACCAGTCCAACAGCGTCATCAAGTGCCACTATCGGGAGTAATAGGTCTGTGACTGGACCTTTCGCCTTGAACTGTCGGACTACCATCAACGTAGCCGCAGGAGCTGTCGCACTTGCAATAGCACCCAGCACAAGAGCAGCAGGTAACGGCAGATAACCCATCATGCTCAGAAACACTAATGCTCCGTCCACAAGCAGAGCTGCCATCACAGCCTGAACTATCCCGATGACCGTTGCAGTCTTGCCCATCTCCCGGAGTTTCTCCAGCTCGAACTCACTGCCTATGTCGAACGCGATAAATCCTAGTGCTACGTTTGAGAGTATCCCTACAGCCGCGAGCTCTTCAGAATTGCAGAAGCCGAAATCACTGAACATGCCAAGTGCATACGGTCCGACTAGTACACCTGCAATCAGGAAAGCTGTAACGTCTGGGAAGGAGAATTTCTTGAACAGTCGAGTCATCATTAACCCTGCGAACAGAGCGAAGGCAGTTTTTAGTAGTATTTGCAAGTCTATATTACTTCTTTCGTTATGAGATTATGAGTTTGCAATTATACTCCCTTCATCCCATAAACTCACTGTAAACTTTGCACCGAGCCTTGCCGTTTTTCTTGGCCTCGTATAAAGCTCTGTCCGCCTCGTGAATAATTTGGTCTATAGTTTTCTCCGTTGACGGCCTCGACTGTGAGATGCCCGCACTAACGCTCAATGCCCGCATAGTTCTCGTAGTGGCGTAGTACTTCAGCAGTCTGGTCATGAAGCCGTTCACCCGTTCAGCAGTCGCAGTGATATCCCGTTTTCCCAGCAGGACAATCATGAACTCATCGCCGCCCATCCTCGCCGCAAAACCGTCCGGAAATTCGTTCTGCATCATCTCAGCAGTAGCAGCTAATGCTCTGTCTCCTGCTTGATGCCCGAAAGTATCGTTTACGGCCTTGAAGTTGTCGAGATCCAGATATATGCACGTGATGTTGCGTTCGTGTCTGTTGCGCTCTATGAAGTCCTGCAAGTACCAGCGTGTAGCCAGTCCCGTCAAGTAGTCCTGCTGTGCCATCTCAAGTATGCGCTTTTGGTGTTCGGAGTGTTCGTGAGAGTTTTCGGTCTCGAATTTTATGCGGGTCTGCACCAGAGCAAACAGGTATCTCACGAGCGAAGGTGTCAGTGGAAGCGGCCAGAGGTCATATAGGCGTGAGAGGGTATCTGCGTTTAAGGAATGGGGAGATTTTGTGCAGAGGATATACTTCACGTCAGGGAGGAACTGCGCGGGGAGATGTCCGGTGATGATGATGGTGGGGCTGTCTGGATTGGGGAGTGCGTCATCATGCAGAAAGTTGTGCGTGAAGCCGTCAAGGGGCTTTATGGCCTTGAGTATCTTTGTGAGCTTGGGGCTTGAGGTGTGTATGTTCAGGGTAGTCATGGTTGTATTAATGTGTCGTGCTGTTCATAGCAATATACATGTCATAAACACTAACGGTGCGTGTCAGGCTGTTCATAGCAATATATATGCCGTCAAGATACTCAACACTACCAGCGGCACAATAGTGGCGTAATTCATGATGAGCATTTTTCTGGCTGTCCTCACTGGGAAAAAACCAAAGTAGTATCCTGCATTCATCCGCAGTATTCTGGTGAAAGTCCCCAGCCCGCTACCAAGCAGCAACCCAAACACAGCTTCACTCACTCGCAGTTCTCCGGAGGCCAGACTTCCCCCAGCAAGTGCCAGTGCTGCATTCACCCTCACTACTGCCGAACCCGCAACTGTCCACCCAGCTAACGGCAATATCCCTCCAGTGAACACTCCCTTGAAGTATGCATTGACCATCGGCACGAGCATATACGCCGCTCCGTAGCACACCCATGCTACAGGCAGAAGCAACAGAGCTTTTTTTGCGGAGGCTTTCAGGCTTGGGATTTTTGGGACAGGTGAAACGGCTTGATGTTGTGATGAATTTTTGCCCTCACTCACCACAAACATATACGCAATCATGAATCTTCCAGCAGTTATTGCCAGCATAGTCAGTGCATAAATTCCTCCGGCTTTACCGGCCATGCTCACGGCCAAGATCAATGTAGATGGCCAGCGTCTCAGGTATGATGGCAGAGACAGCATCAGCACAGACCATACAGCACATTTTTCGGTGATAGTTCCGTGTGAGAGAGCAGAGGACAGTATAGCCGCACCAGTCTTTGAGGAAGCTATGGATGATGCAGTAGCGAGTGCAGTGGTTGAGTTGACGTGAAGGATGTTCGCGAATCGACTCAAGAGCTTTTCAGGGAGCTTCAGCCGCGTAATCAGTTCACCCAGTGCCAGCCCCAAAAGTATATGCACTGTTAGGAGAAGTTCACCCTTGATTAGTCCCGCCATAGTAATATTATGCTCATGTAGTCAGTGATATTCTTCAAGGCTTCCTTGCCGTGTATTACTTTTTCGCGTTCAGGTATTCCGGCGTAGTCTACCCTGATGATATGGCCGAAGTTCTCCGGTGAAAGCTCTCCAGCTAACTGTTCGAGGTCCACCAGCCCCAGAGCAGAAGGCTTGTAGATCGCGGCGCAGTCGCACCCGTCCAGAGCCAGCAGTATTTTTGACAACGGAGCAGTCCCGGGAATTACGGCTAGTATCTCGTCGTGCATCACCAGAAATCTTTTCGCAATGGATGCCGCAAGTGAATGGGCAGATATTCCAGCGATGAACTCTGTCTGAATTTCTGGGAACATTACTGTCATAGCTTCTTGCAAACATTCTCCTGTGGAGTACAGCATAGCGTCGCCGATAACTGGGAAAAATATAGTGTCAGCAGTCTTAAGCTCGGAACTTACCTCCTTAAGCTGAGAGAGGATTATAGGTGTGAGTTTTTGGCTGCGCGTCATAGGGAAATGTATGTGCATATATTTTTTGTCCGGCACTAACTGAGCGATAATTTTCTCAGCATAGCCTTGAGTATCTGCATTTGCTCTCGGAACTAGGATTATGTCTGAATTTTCTGCTGCTTTTATGGCTCTAAGGGTTATCAAGTCGTTGAAGCCTATACCTGCTATGATTAACTTCATGATTTCACCTTCTGAAATTGGGGACTTTTCACTAGAATTATAATATCATACACAATTCACTGCGATAAATTTGTACACTTCTATGTTAGTGTGAGATTCTATGTAGATAGGTAGTAGATGATTTACTGGAACTTATGGGAATATGGTATCTCACTGGTTCAGAATGCAGTAAGGGCATGAATATATCACATGTTTTTCGTGTGTATAGGGCTATTTTGCGGGCGATATGGTTTGATGAGAGACTTGTGATGGGACTGTCAGAATATCTCTCGGAAAACACAGCACTCCTGATGATGTGAACACTATAGCTTAGGCTTTGTTATTCTCCAGCCATGTCTTCACTGTTGATTATGAGTTGTTAGTTCGGTATGTCTTCGTGGTCAATAACACTACACAAAGTCGCGCAAGTTTTCGGGAGACACTCACAAACAACATATGCCCATGTCATTGCCCCACACCCCTCCAAAAACTTATCCCCAGAATCTCGAACAAACCTGTATAATTAACCCATCACAATTTTTCTCAACACATATCAACAAATATTTTTTACCCTCAGTAAATCAACGGCTGGACTCTTGGCCGCGATATATATATTTTTTTGCAGGAGGTAAATCTATTTATGGACTACGCAAAAGAATCTCTCAGGCTTCATGAACAATGGAAAGGCAAAATCGAAGTCATCGCCACCGTCCCAGTCGCTACTAAAGACGACCTCTCACTCGCCTACACCCCAGGCGTCGCTGAACCCTGCCTAGCGATTCAGAAGGACATCGGCAAATCCTACGACCTCACCCGTCGCCACAATCTCTGCCTCGTCGTCACTGACGGAAGCGCAGTACTCGGACTCGGAGACATCGGCCCAGAAGCTGGTATGCCCGTCATGGAGGGCAAGTGCGTGCTGTTCAAGGCCTTCGGTGGAGTGGACGCGTTCCCTCTGTGCGTGAAGACTAAGGACGTTGACGCATTCGTTGAGACCGTCTACAACATCTCCGGATCTTTCGGCGGCATAAACTTGGAGGACATCGCCGCACCACGCTGCTTCGAAATCGAGCGCAAACTCAAGGAAAAATGCGACATCCCAATTTTCCACGACGACCAGCACGGGACTGCAGTAATCACCCTCGCAGGACTCATCAATGCCCTTAAGGTCGTAGGCAAAGACATCGGCAACATCAAGGTCGCTGTCAACGGTGCAGGTGCCGCCGCAATCGCAATCACCAAGCTGCTCATCTCCGCAGGACTCAAGAACGTAACACTGTGTGACAGAACCGGCATAGTCTACAAAGGACGCGAAAAGGGCATGAACTGGATTAAGTCCGAAATGGCCGAAATCACTAACCCCGAAAATCTCAGGGGCGGACTCGCTGACGCAATGAAAGGCGCAGACGTATTCATCGGTGTATCTGCTCCGAACTCAGTCACGCAAGATATGGTGCGCTCAATGGCAAAAGACCCGATAATTTTTGCATGTGCCAACCCAACGCCGGAGATCTTCCCTGATGACGCAAAAGCAGCAGGTGCAGCAGTAATCTCAACAGGACGCAGCGATTTTCCGAACCAGATCAATAACGTGTTAGCGTTTCCGGGAATCTTCAGGGGAACTTTTGACGTGAGAGCCAGCGACATCAACGAGGCTATGAAGGTTGCAGCCTCACACGCACTTGCTGACCTTGTGGAGAATCCTACAGCGGACTACATTATTCCTGCAGCGTTTGACCCAAGAGTCGGGCCTGCTGTCTCAAAAGCTGTTGCAGAAGCAGCCATCAAATCAGGTGTAGCGAGGTTATAGCCATGTCAGAAGAATACAGAGGCTTCAAAATCTTCAACCTTCCTCCGAAATACTTTGCGTGCTTTGCGGTGATAGTTCTGCTTGCCGCTATGCTCGGAGTACTTCCGGCGGGAATGGCTGGATGTTTCGCGTTCATGATCGTGTGCGGGGCTATCCTTCAGGAACTCGGAGACCACCTCCCAATCGTCAACACGTTTTTAGGCGGCGGCCCGGTCGTGATAAT
>JAFTBT010000132.1 GCA_017455085.1 Synergistaceae bacterium | reverse complement strand
CATCGATACCCTCAGCAAGTGCCTTATCCGCAGAAGTGTAGCTGTCATCGCTCGCTATAGCTGCTCCCGCATTCTTGGACATTGTGTTAGCAATAGTGGCCTCGTTGACTTCAGTCGTCAGGTCAGAAGAAAGTGTGTGTGATGTTGCTGTAACAGTCTCTCTAACATCCTGTGATACAACTTCTTCCACAACGTCTTCCGCTTCAGGTTCCGGTGCAGGAGCGTCAACTATCACGCTGACGTTTACCGCTGCTGTGTGGCTTGCACCATCAGTTGCTGTGAAGCTGAGTGTGAAGATTCCGGACTCTGCCGATCTGAATGTTGCAGTGGCCGCGTTGTTGGTGGTCGTGCCAAGCGATACGCCTGCCGTTGACGTGGTGAAGTTTGCCGCACCGATTCCGCCGGTAGCTATGAGTCTGACGGTTACCTGCTCGTCAACAGATACGGGGTTCTTCGAGATGGTTGCACTTGCCGCGAATACTTCAGCAACAGTAATCGTAGTTGCGGCTACCTGAGTCCTTCCTGCTTCGTCAGTTACTATGAACCCAAGAAGATATGTCCCTGCCGTTTTCGGTGCAAATGTCGCTGTGTTTCCGGAGATTGACAGACCGTCTACAAGCTCTGACAGCGTGAAGGCTTTCGTACCAGTTCCGCCAGTTGATACAAGAGTGATGCTTGTGCTCTCACCCGCCATGATCGTGGTATTTACAGGTGTGGCCGTCAGTGTGAGAGGAGCTACCGGTGCGGTGACGTTGACTGTCACGTTCGCTGTTGCTGTCTCTGTCTCAGTCCTTGTGTGGCCTGCTGCGCTGGGATCGGCTACACTGTAGCTCTCCGTTACGCTGACCGTTGCGGTGTACGTACCTGTTACCGAAGTAGCGGGTGCCAATGTTATCGTTGATGTGCCGTCGAATGTTGCCCATTCAGGTCCGGTGAACGAAATAGCTCCCAGTTCTCCATCGTGAGTCGTCCTTGCGGTAACTGAGACTGTCGCAGTGCTGCCGGCAGTTACATTCACCGCTGCTGGATTCGTAGATATCGCTGCAAATGCGCTTCCGGCAAACACTGTCAGCGATAATACTACTAATAACGCTAAAAACTTCTTCATAGTAAAAATAAAGCACTCCTTCCGAAGGAATAATATGGGTAAAACTAATTGACATACTCCACACACCATAAAGGCGGAGGATTCTGGTATCAACGAACCTTGCCTGTATAAACGGGTCTTATAGGTTCTCCACCACTGGCTGATGCCCCAGCCGTGAAACTAAGTAATACACGCAGAACTTGGATGTTGCAGATTCTACACCGTGTTAGCGTTTTGTCAATTGATACAGCCTGTATTTTCGCGCGTTCAGACTCGTATTTGGGTTATGCTGACTCGGTGCAAATGTGTACAATCATTATCGGAAATTCCTGCACTAATTTATCGAAGCCTTCAGCATTGACGGAAGCCCCGCATCATTCTTGAGCTGCCTCACAAGCTCCGCACGCCGGGAATCCTTCGCCTCATACAGATCCACCAGCCTGCACTTCACCAGCACTGCCCTGCGTGTGTCCGGATAGTCCTTCAGGCACTCCTCCAGCATGTTCCGAGCTTCATCGCGCATCTCTTCCGGGAACTCATCAAGGTACACGTTCGCCAAATCCCAATAGGCCATTTCGCCCTCTTCTGTCCCTTTGCACTGGTCTATGATTTTCCGCAAGACTGCCTCACGCTCGAAAGGGTCGCCCGAACTTCCCAGCCTGTTGAACTCCGAACGCAGAATCATCCCCTCACGCTCAACACTCACAATGTCCGGCTGTACGGTGTTGTTTTCGCTGACGGCCTGCACTTCCTGACGCACAGGCTTTTTCACGCGCTTGACGTTCCTGCTTGTCGCGCACCATGCACTGCCAGCACACACCAGCAGAATCATAACAGCAGCTATTTTCCTCACTGTGTTACCTCCGGCCTTCCTATGGATACGTATTCGAATCCCCTGCGCTTCATCTCGTCAAGGGAGTATAGATTTCTTCCGTCAACTATAAGCATTCTCTTCATGAGTTTCTTCATGCGCTCGAAGTCTGGCTGTTTGTAGATGTCCCACTCCGTCATAACGGCCAGTGCATCAGCTCCGTTCACAGCGTCATACATGTCGTTCACGTACACGAGTCCCTGCCTGTCGCCCAAAACTGTACGTGTCTCCTCTACGGCTCTGGGGTCGCTTGCCTGGATCTTTGCGCCTGCCTCCAGAAGTGAGCGTATGAGTACCTGAGCGGGAGCTTCGCGTGTGTCGCTGGTCTTCGGTTTGAACGACAGACCCCAAACCGCTATGACTCTGCCCTGAAGTGAGTCGAACTTGGCCGAGATTTTCGCGAACATTGATGTTTTTGCGCGTTCGTTGACGTCATCAATGGCTGTGAGAATCTGAGGCTCATACCCTGCTGCGCGTGCAAAGTCCCGTAAAGCCCGCACATCCTTCGGGAAACATGACCCGCCATATCCGCAGCCTGCATTCAGGAACTTTTTCCCTATGCGTTCGTCCAGCCCGATGCCCCTGCGTACGCTCTCGACGTTTGCCCCGACGTGTTCGCAGATACCGGCCATTTCGTTCATGAAGGAGATTCGCGAGGCAAGCATAGCGTTTGCGGCATACTTCGACATTTCTGCGCTGGCTGTGTCCATGAAGAGCAGTTTTGACGGCTCAAGGAACGAATACATCTGCGCAAAAATCTTCTGGCCTTCGGGATCGTTTACGCCAATGATGACTCTGTCGGGTTCGAGGAAGTCAGTGAGTGATGAGCCTTCACGGAGAAATTCGGGGTTTGAGGCCATGAAGAGCTTGTAGCCTGCGTTTTTGGCGGCCAGTTCGGACTCGATTATGCCCTGCACCATTTTGTTCGTGCCGACTGGGACGGTGGACTTCACGATCACGAGCAGATCTGCGGCCATGCCCTGCCCGATGTCGTGTGCTGCGCTCTGGATGTAGCTCATGTTTGCGCTTCCGTCTGGGGATTGTGGAGTGCCCACGCAGATGAAACAGGCTTCCGCGTCAGTGAGAGCTTCGGCTGTGGAGACGGTGAACGACAGGCGGCCTTCGCGCATGTTGCGGGTCATCATTTCCTCAAGGCCCGGCTCGTAGAATGGGACGATGCCCTTGCGGAGAGTCTCGACTCTTTCTTCGTTTACGTCGACGCAGACCACGTTATTACCGTAGCGTGCGAAACATGTACCAGTAACGAGACCGACATAGCCCGTACCAATAACAACTAACTTCATGATTTATGAATCACTCCTGAAAAATATGTTGTAGGTTTCGGAAAAGATTATACACTCCTGAAAATGCTGAAGTCATTTCACGTAAATTCTGCCTGCCTGAAAATTCGTGAAGGCTTTGTGTGTCCGGAATAGTTTTTGTAAAGTGGGTTTACATTGACGAAATCATACGGGGGATTTTCGTGTGAAGAGAGTAAGCTGTGAAAAAGTATGCGGTAAGTTTACCACAGGAGCGTTCATAGCAGCAACATGCCTGTGATTCTCTGTGAAAGACTGTGAAAATATTTCGGGGCTTGCAAAAAGTACCTAGACTGAGTAAAATATTTCCGCGTTAAAGAAATACCTGCCCGGGTGGCGGAATTGGTAGACGCGCTAGATTCAGGTTCTAGTGGTCGCAAGGTCGTGGAGGTTCGAGTCCTCTCTCGGGCACCAAATAATTGTAGAATATTATTCGGGGTGTAGTTATGTTTGCTTGACATGGCTATACCTTTTTGCTATTATGCATTATTGCACCCAACAAACCAGACTATCAGGGGAGGTTCAATATGCCTGAGTTCGTACCAATCAGCAAATCACGCAGCAGGTACACATTCGGCCGGGCGCATGATGTCATACAGATGCCCGACATGATACAGGTACAGCGCGAATCATATCAGTGGTTCTATCAGGACAACATGGAGCCTGAAGAGCGAAAATCTCAAGGTCTCCAGGAATTATTAGAGGAAGTGTTCCCGATAGACAGCTACGACGGAACATATTCTCTGGAATTTGTAAGTTACGCAATAGACAAACCCAAGATAACAGAGGAAGAAGCTAGGCAGAAAGATATGACGTGGGCGCGGCCTATCAAGGCTACAATCAGGCTCACAAACAAGAAGACCGGAGTCCGAAAAGAAGCTAAAGAGGTGTTCTTGAGCGATTTTCCGGTAATGACAGACAGAGGGACATTCATAATCAACGGCACCGAACGCGTAGTCATAAACCAGCTAGCACGTTCAGCCGGAATATATTTCACACATTCAGGTGATTCATGTTCGGCAAAACTGATTCCGGACAGAGGAGCATGGTTAGACTTTGCTATGCCGGAGTCAGAAAAAGAAGTTAT
>JAFTBT010000019.1 GCA_017455085.1 Synergistaceae bacterium | reverse complement strand
GCTACCAATAACTACGGCAACGGCTACGAACTTGACGCTATAGCCGCGTGCGTGGTCGGAGGCGTTTCACTGAACGGAGGTATCGGCAAGGTCGGCGGGATCATCATGGGCGTGCTGATCTTCACGATAATCCAGTACGGTTTGCAGTTCATCAACGTGTCGCCAATGTGGCAACAGGTCATCAAGGGCGTAATCATCGCTGTAGCTGTCGCAATAGACCTCACGAAATACCGCAGAAAGTAGTTCACACATAAAAATAGTCCCCTTGCTTGCTGGTTAGGCAGGGGGATTTTTTGTTAGTGTTCAGTGTCTAGCTTTATCATCACGGTATTTATTCCAGCGGTGTTATGGTATGTCATTTCATCCGCAAGCCTAGCGATTAATTTTATGCCTACGTTGGCTGCGTGGTCTTCACCCGAAAACTGCTCAAGCCTCCTCTTCGGGTCAAACTCCGGGCAGTTGTCGCGTATTCTCACAGTCAGGCTGTCTTTGCTGACTATACGGATGTCAACATAATTCTTCCTGCCCTCACGAAATCCATGCTTCACAGTATTTCCTGCCATCTCCTCAACTGCAAGGCCGGCCATGTTGCTTTTGCGCCTAGATATGCCCTGCTTCATGCGGAAGTCTATAACTTTCTGAGAGATATTCATCACCTGCTCCATTGAGATAACCGAGAACTCCATATACTGGCCTTCTTTTGCACCGAAAGTGTCAGGCAGCTTCATCCAGTCCGGAAGTGAGAACGTGATTTTTTGGCGTATACGAACACTGACAACATGATAACGGCTATGCATATAACTTCGCTCACAGGGAAAGCAAGCCATACAGCATCAGAGGCTATCACCGGCGTAAATGACACTGCCAGCGCAGCCATAATGATGTTTTTCCGAGAGCGAAAGTATATTTATCAGGCGTGTCTGCCCCTGAAACTGATACGTCTTGATGAACAGCAAAAATATACTATTGAACACCAAAAAACTCGGAAACAGCAGCAGCATTCTCATAGATATAGCAAACGCTTCATCATTCATGTCAAAGAAAATATTAGAAACATAGTATGAAGATGCCATAACAAGTGCCATAGATGCAGCGGACAGAATTACACCGGACTTCAGAGCGTATTTCATGAGTTTCAGCAGAGAATTTCTGTCCTCTTCTCCATAATATAGACTCCCAAGAGATATAAAGGCGTTTGCGCACCCCATAGGTATAGCTCCCAGAACAGAGCATACATTGCTCTGAACGTTCATTACTGCGACAGCGGCACTGCCGAGATTCTGCATGAGCGTTAAGTTCATCATGTAGCCCTTCACTGCACAGCCTACGGTGAACATTAAGCTGGGAAGTCCCAGAACTGCGGCCTCTCCGAGCAAGGAGAAGCATAAATTTCCTGACTCAAAGTGTTTGTCCATGAATGGAGGCAACATAGACAGAAATGACAGCAGATAGCTCACCGATGTAGCTATGCCTATGCCGAATGCGCCTAAGCCAAGTACAACACTGAGTATATCCATAGAAATATTTGAGAGCAGCATCACAATTATTGAGATATACGAAAGATTTACGCTGTTGTTCAGCGGCAGAAACACCATCAGCATACTTGAGAGTACCTGAAACACTATGCCGTAAGAGTAGCCGTGTATATACTCTCTCAGCGGAACACCTGCCGAACTTTCTGTGCCTCCCTGCAGCAGCAAAGCTAGACTATCCCTGAACATCAAACACGATACTGATGCAGCAGCCCCGCACACAGCCAGAAATACCACTCCAGTGGAGAAAAGAGAGACTACTTTTTGGGATTCACCGCTTCCTACTGCGCGCGAACACAGAATTTGCAGCCCTATAATTATTACGTACGACAGCCCTATAACTGTTGCTATAGGAGCGAATAAACCGGTTGCGGCAGAATATTCGAACCTAGAAAGATACCTGTTATCATGACATCAATAGTGGAGTTTGCAGCAGATATGACTATCCCGAAAATCTGAACGGTCATCAATTTTATGTAGGTCTTCCGGATAATGAACTCATTCATTGGAGAGTGCCTCCTTAGTATATTTACTGAGATGTAATTATTATACATTGATGTACATGTGATAAAGTATTTGGCATTCCCATTTATTGGAGGTATACACATGAAGAAAATTGCAGTAATTTTAACGGCGTTATGCATGTTGAGCGGAGTTGCTGAGGCTATGACACTTCGCGAAAAAGTCGGGCAGTTGTTCGTGATTCGTCCTGACCAGCTCGACACAAGAGTCTCGAACGACCAGATCCACAACGACAAAGCCAGCGTTAAAGGTATCCGCTCAGTGAACAGCACCATGCTCGAAACCCTGAAGCAATACCCCGCCGGAGGATTTGCCATTTTCCGGAAAAACATAGACTCTCCCAAACAGCTAAAGGCTCTCACGAAATCCCTAAAGGCCGCGAGTAAAATCATGCCCTTCATGGCGGTTGACGAGGAAGGCGGACAAATTGCCCGTATAGCGAATCACAAGGCCTTCAACGTCAGAAAGTTCAAGACTGCAAAGGCAATAGCTGACTCCGGCCAAGTCAGGCAGACCGCAGAATACATAGCCTCGTACCTCAAAGATTACGGCTTCAACATGGATTTTGCTCCTGTTGCTGACATCAACACCAATCCCAAAAACATAGTAATTGGTGATAGGGCGTTCGGCTCTGAGTCTGAAGAGGTCTCGCGGCTTGTGGGTGAATACCTTGACGGCCTGCATTCTCAGGGCATCGCTGGGAGTATCAAGCATTTTCCGGGGCATGGCGACACTGTAGGAGATACTCACAAAGGATTCGTAGCCGTAACAAAAACTTGGCCGGAACTCCTGAAAGCGGAGATTGTTCCGTTCCGTGAAAACCTGCACAAGGCCGATACAGTCATGATTGCTCACATCACTATGCAGAACATCACGAAAGACAATCTGCCCGCGACTCTCTCACGCGAAATCATTACGGGGAAACTGCGTGAGGAGCTTGGCTACACCGGAGTAGTGATTGCTGACGCGATGATGATGGGAGCGATCAAGGACAACTACACTTCAGCGGAGTCTGCGGTGCTTGCGGTGGAGGCAGGGTGCGATATTCTGCTGATGCCGTATGACTATCGTGAAGCGTTTGACGGAGTTGTTAAGGCTGTAGAGTCCGGTCGAATCAGTGAGGCCAGAATAGACGAGAGTGTTAAGAGAATCATGAAACTGAAGGAGAGATTAGGTATGCCGAAATGGTGGCAGACAGGAGCAGTGTATCAGGTGTACCCGAAAAGTTTTCAGGACACCACAGGAACAGGAACGGGAGACATTCGCGGGATAATTTCGCGTTTAGACTACCTGCAAAAATTGGGCGTGAACGCGGTGTGGATGACTCCTGTGTATCCGTCTCCGATGGTGGATAACGGGTACGATATATCTGACTACACGGGGATAAATCCGGATTTCGGGACAATGTCGGATTTTGAGGAGCTTGTGAGTGAGGCGGATAAACGCGGCATAAAAATAGTGATGGAT
>JAFTBT010000131.1 GCA_017455085.1 Synergistaceae bacterium | reverse complement strand
TTCAGCCCGTTGTTCATCAGGCACGCAACATAGCCGTGAGTTCTGCACGTTGTTCATCAAGTACGAGACATAGCCGTGGGTTCAGCCCGTTGTTCATCAGGCACGCAACATAGCTGTGAGTTCTGCACGTTGTTCATCAAGCACGAGACATAGCCGTGAGTTCGACACGTTGTCAGTCAAGCACTACACTTTTGTCCAGTCGACCAACGGAGAAAGACAATTTTCCAGACAATGAGTTGACATGCCTGGAATACACGTCACCAGCAGCCTCTTCTTACGGAAAAAGGCGAAGTAATTCATGAGCATTGCCTGAAAAGGCCACGGCCTGAACGTCAAAAATGCGTTGAGAGTATCGAGCGGATTCCTCTGCTTTGTGAGAGCGAGAAACATCGCAAAATCTTTAGGAGGTCTTTTGTCCGGATGACGCATGAGGATTCTGTAGTCTTCTTTGAGAGTTTTGACTCTCGCGGCAAAAGTCATCGTAGTTGACGGGGCTTCGCGCCAATGAGTATGTTCTGTGACGAAGATTTTCCACCGGTGGAGGCGGAATCTGTTTAGTGGAGCGGCACCATTGCGTGCAAAGTTACAGGTCATATACTGATCCGGGTGGTCATAGAGAGAAACATAGTCTGCAATTCCCAGCCCCTCAAGCAGAATATTTTTGCTGCCGTCAACATGAAGATAATCATCTTCGAGCATATACACGATATCATTGTCGCTGTAGGTATTTATGACTTTGGTTAATGCATATTTGAAGGAGGGTGTGTTGCCTAGATGAGTTTCCTCGAAAGGGAGACCCTGTGACTTTATGAACTCTACCATTTGTTCGGAGCAGTTATCGCATATGACGTAGAAATTTTCCCTGCCAAACTGCTCTATAGCGTTCAGGAGGCAGTGTTGTTTTGTAGCATTTTGGAGCTTGAGTTTTCTGGCATCGTAGCCTCTATCTGAGATCCTGTAGACTACGTGAAAGGCGTGAGTTCCGTTTGCAATTCTGGAGTGTTCCATTACAGATTACCTCCTAGATTGCAGAAAAACAAAAACGTCCGGACAAAATATTACTGATCGGACGCAGAGATATTCGCTTACAATTTTGTGTGTGAGTTGTTATGCTAGATGGTGAAGTGAAGAGAGAATAGAATAGCCGTGAGCCGTGAGCTATATACTGATTCAGTATAAAACCTGTCAATCCTTTCGATGAGTGATGTTATAAGTGATGGTTTATCAATTATACTATATGTGTTTCACGCAGGCTATCACCGCATCAAACATTCATACGGATACCCATTGCTTCAGCGAGCTGCTAAGTTTACATTTTCATCTTGCTGGTCTCAAACATCAACATCCCAAGCAAAATAATATCGATGCTAGGCCGTGTACCATTGAGGAAGGTTTGCAATGTTTGCAGTAGTGTTCATCCCACAGGCACATGCTCAAGCTCACGCATCAGTCGTGCAGTAAAACTCCAGCCCCATAAATTTCTTTTTCCCCACCTGCAAATGCTGTATACTATTCGGGCAAAATTTATACACTATTTTTCAGGAAGGTGATTACTCTGGCTAAAGCTGCAAAAAAATCCCCGCAAACCCGTGAAGAAATCCTCGAAGAAGCTCTCGGCGACATCAGAAGCAAGTTCGGTGACGGAGCAATCATGCGTCTAGGCGACACGGCCAAGAAATCCGTGGAAGTCATCTCCAGCGGAGTCCTGCCCCTAGATGTAGCTCTCGGTATAGGCGGCTACCCTAAAGGCAGAATCATCGAGATCTTCGGCCCTGAAGGATCAGGCAAAACCACCATAGCCCTGTGTGCCGTCGCTGAAGCACAAAAAGCCGGCGGAATCGCTGCATTCATAGACGCAGAACATGCCCTAGACCCAAGACTCGCTGCTACACTCGGCGTTGATGTCCCCAATCTCTACCTTGCACAGCCGGACAGCGGTGAACAGGCTCTGTACATTCTCGACCAGATGGTACGCTCCGGAGCTGTTGACATTGTCGTTGTGGACTCTGTTGCGGCTCTGACCCCTCAGGTGGAGATAGACGGCAGAATAGGCGAGAGTCAGATGGGGCTTCAGGCGCGTATGATGTCATATTCTCTGCGAAGGCTTGCCTCAATAATCGCCAAGACAAACTGCGTCGTGATATTCATAAACCAGTTACGAGCTATGATTTCTACAGGATACGGCCAAGGCCCGACAGAGACCACCACAGGCGGAAGAGCTTTGAAGTTCTACGCATCAGTGAGGCTTGAGGTCAGAAGGGGAAAGAAAATCGACAAGGGAGAAGTTACTATAGGGCATGAACTATATTTGAAGGTGGTCAAGAATAAGTTAGCTCCGCCCTTCAGAATGGGACATACCAGCCTGATTTACGGAAAAGGCATCCCGAAAGATATTGTAGTTGTGGACATGGCTATAGACTATGGCGTGATTGCTAAAAAAGGCTCGTGGCTTGCGTATAAAGGCGAGACTCTGGGGCAGGGCAGGGATACAGTGGCGCAGTTTTTGGCGGAACACAAAGACCTTCAGGACGAGATTGTGAAGGGCATAATGTCAAAAGTCAGTGAGGGATTGGGACTGCCTGAACCTGAGGATGCACAGGCCGCTGATGAGGATGTTCAGGCTGATGTTGAAGGCATCACTGAAGATGATGACGGTATGCTGGAGATTTCGGACTCTGACACGGATTCTGAGCAGGACGCATAACAGAACATGTTGATGAAATTCCCCCGGTCTGGAAATATCCGGCTGGGGGGTATTTTTTTAGGAGGCTGGTATAGTGAAGTGCGGATTAGTTATCCTGAATTACAATGAATATGCTTTAACTTCGGAATTGCTCTCTCTCATAAAAGACTGTCCGGAAATTGATAATATAGTCGTCGTTGATAATGCCTCAACTGATGACTCATATACTCGTCTCAAGCAGCACCAAACCCCTACAATCTCGTTCATACAGTCCGGCCATAACGGAGGGTATTCTTTCGGGAACAACACCGGCGCAAGATTCTTGATAGAGCATTTTCATCCGGATATTATCGGCATAGCAAACCCTGACGTGAAATTTGACGGCTCTCTGGTCCACAGAATCAAAGAAGTCTTTGCAGCTAACCCAGATTACGCCTTGCTAACCGGCCTCCAGACAGACGAAACAGGCCGCACAGGGATTCATGCTTTCTGGCAGGACTTCCGGACTCCGGGCGAAATATGCCGCTCAATTCTTCGTGACGTGTTCGTGAAGCCGTTCATGACCCTCACGCACAGGCCCTCACGCTACGCTGAGTACGTACACTCAGTGCGGAACAGCAGGAATATTCCCCATGAAGTATGGGCAGTGGAAGGGAGCTTGTTTTTCGTCAGGACAGCAGATTTTGTGAATGCAGGAATGTTTGACGCAAACGTGTTCATGTACTTCGAGGAGGATATATTAGCGTTCAAGCTGCACCGTCTTGGCCGCAAAACCGGAGTAGTCAACGACACATCATTTATCCACAAACACGCCTCACCAGATCCGGACACACTCAGGCGGCTTGCTTCAGGCATAAGGTACGTGAGAATCTCCGGCCAGTCGCTGAAGTACTATTTCTGCCGCTACGTCACTGACAGCAGGATTCTTCATGCAGTATTCTCGTGCCTGCTGGTCTTGAGGCGAGCAAAAGCTGAAGCTGTATACACCCTCCGCAAAGCAATTCATCACACCAAGAAATATTTGACGGTCTCGAACGCCAGCCGGTGAAGATAATACAGCCTGCTCATGCCATATTTCTTGTAGATGCCGTAGATTTCATCAAGTCTCTTTTTGGCCTCACGAAAGCTCTTCTGCGTACTCATGCCCCCGAACGTGAAATTGCTGATGACTTTATCGAGCGGGATAATTTTTCTGCCGTCAAGATATACGTGCGTTGCGAAGTCGAAATCATCGTGCGTATTCGTCAGTGGATAGGGGTACTCCAGCAATATTTCTCTGCGGGCAAATGCTGCGGGGTGGCACCAGTGCGAAGTCGTCCAGAGTATGCCGCGTTTTGCGTGCTTGATGAATTTTCCTGAAGTGGTGATCACGTTCAGGCTTCCCCATGCGAGGTCGTAGTGTTCGTGTTCGTAGAGTTCTGCCATAGTCTGGACGGCGTTGGGTTCGTACCAGTCATCGGCGTTGATCTGCCCGATAATTTCTCCGTGTGCGAGGGATGCGCCTTTGTTGAGAGCGTCATACATGCCTTTGTCTGGTTCAGAGATGACTCGCATGGAGCGGCCTTGCTGTGACGTGAACTGCTCTATGTATGACTCTGCGACGGCTGGTGTGTTATCGCGTGAAGCCCCATCAATCACAATGTACTCTATATTCTTGTAGGTCTGGTTCATGACTGACTCTATAGTTCTTGCAATAGTAGCTTCTGCGTTGAACGACACAGTCAGAATTGTTACAGGAATGCTCATAATCTTTCAGTCTCCTCATGAATGCACATAGTGTGTTGAGAAATCCGGTACATACTATTCCGGAAAACGCTGCACCGAGTGAGTATGAATTGATATGTGTAGTGTGTCAATAGTAGCCTCCATGTGGGTTTTTCTGGGGTTTGTAGTCAATGGCTGCTCCGTGTGGGTTTTTCTGCTGTTAGTAGTCAATGTATGCTCCATGTGGGGATTTTCTGCTGTTAGTAGTCAATGGCTGCTCCGTGTGGGATTTTCTGCTGTTAGTAATCAATGGATGCTCCATGTGGGATTTTCTGGGGTTTGTAGTCAATGTATGCTCCATGTGGGATTTTCTGGGGTTTGTAGTCAATGGATGCTCCATGTGGGGATTTCTGGAGTTAGTAGTCAATAGCTGCTTCTCTGTGGGATTTTCTGCTGTTAGTAATCAATGGATGCTCCGTGTGGGTTTTTCTGGGGTTTGTAGTCAATGTATG
>JAFTBT010000130.1 GCA_017455085.1 Synergistaceae bacterium | reverse complement strand
TCCGGTGATGACTGACGCGAGGAGTTCAGCCCTGCCGTTGAGGATAGCGAAACCGCCTCCGTTTTTTGCGAGGTTGCCTGCGAGTGTGCAGTGAGTCAGGGTAGTGCGCGGTGAGAATGCTCCGTTAGTGACGCAGACAGCTCCGCCGAAGTTGTCAGCCTGATTGTTGAAGAATGTGCAGTTTGTGAACGCTGCTGACGCAGAAGACCCCTCGATCTTGACAGCACCGCCGTTGTCGCTGACAGCATAGCCTTTCGTGAAGGTTAGGCCGAAAAATTGGGCGTGGCCGTTGGTAACGGTAAAGTGCCTGCTGATCCCTGAGCCTTCGAGTGTTGCGCCGCCTCCGTAGAGTGAGACGGAGTTGTTTAGAGTGAGTTCTTGAGTCAGGGTGATGGACTTGATTCTGCTGTCAAAGCTGATGATGTTATCAGCAGCAGTGAGAGCATTGACGGAGTTGACGGCCCAAGAAAGCGAGCCGTTTCCGGAAGGGTCAGAGTTGATGACGGTGAAGGTCTGGGCTTGAGCGGACACAGCCAGAGTCAGAATCAGAATCAGAGTCGCAAAGAATCTGTTCATGTGAGAAAAATTCCTCCTGTAAAAATGGGGATTGATTAATGGGCTATATTTTATTTCATGAAGGCAAAATCAGCGAATACTTTTAGTGTGATATGAATGAATAATCATGGGATTTCTCAGGCAAATACTTTTCATAATGATATACATGCACAATCAGGAAATTTTGTAGTAGAATACGTTACACACCAAACCAATTTTTCACAAACATATCGTAAAATTCCAGAGGAGGGTAATATTTTTTATGGCATTCAAACGTAACTGGAAAACGATGGACGGAAACGAGGCAGTCGCTCACGTAGCATATGCCTTCTCCGAGATGGCCACTATCTACCCGATCACACCTTCTTCACCCATGCCCGAACACATTGACGAATGGGCAGCACACGGGCGCAAGAACATCTTCGGCCACACAGTCAAAGTTACCGAAATGCAGTCCGAAGCAGGAGCAGCAGCAGCCTGTCACGGAGCGTTATCCGCCGGAGCACTCGCCAGCACCTACACCGCATCACAGGGATTACTCCTCATGATCCCCAACATGTACAAAATCGCAGGCGAACTTCTTCCCGGAGTATTCCACGTAACCGCAAGAGCTATAGCTATGCACGCACTCTCGATATTCGGCGATCACTCAGACGTAATGTCCACGAGGATGACCGGATTCACGATGATTGCAGGCGGCTCGGTTCAGGAAGCCCACGACATGGCAGCAGTGGCTCACCTCACGGCTATCAAGTCCTCCGTTCCTGTGCTGAATTTCTTTGACGGATTCAGGACAAGCCACGAGATTCAGAAAGTTGACGCGTTCGACTACGCAGACCTCGCAAAACTCGTTGACTATGACGCAATCGAGGCCTTCAGAGACCGCTCAATGCGCCCGGAAAAACCCTACACTAAGGGAACAGCTCAGAACCCGGATATTTTCTTCCAGGCAAAAGAGGCATCACAGCCCTTCTACGATCAGGTACCCGACATCGTGGCCAAGTACATGGAGGACATCAAGGGCATCTGCGGACGCGAATACCACCCCTTCAGCTACTACGGAGCTCCTGAC
>JAFTBT010000129.1 GCA_017455085.1 Synergistaceae bacterium | reverse complement strand
GCTTTTGCGATGACGGGTGAAAAATCTTTGTCCTTTCCGATGTGTACGGTCTCAGGAAACGCGACGACTCCGGTCGTGAAGACTCTATCAGCGTAATTTGTTTTTGGGGGCATCAGGCAGTTAGTGGTAAACAGGAACGCTCCGGGTACGGCAAATTCTTTCTGCTGATTCTGCCAGGCAGTCCCGAAATTTCCCTTGAGGTGCGGATATTTCTTCAGTTCATGGTACGCATGAGCAGGGAGCATTTCGCCGTGAGTGTATATGTTTATGCCTTTTCCGGCGGTCTGTTCAAGCAGGAGGTGAAGGTCTTCAAGGTCGTGGCCAGTGATCACGATGAACGGGCCTTTTTCGACGGTGAGAGACACATTTACGGGTGAAGGAGTCCCGAAAGATTCGGTGTTGGCTTTGTCGAGAAGCTCCATGCACTTGAGGTTGACTCTGCCGGTCTCAAGCACTAAGGGCAGAAGCTCATTCATACCGTAGTCATCACGGCCGAGAGCAGCAAGAGCCTTCACGAAGAATGCATTGACTTCATAATCAGTATAGCCGAGCATGAGGGCATGATACGCATATGCAGCCATCCCGCGGATTCCGAAGAGTATTAACGATTTCAGGGAGCGTATATCTTCGTGAGCGTCCCAGATTCCGGCCATGTTGTAGGGCTGGAGGTTTGGGGAGCATTCGGCGATACGTGAGAGCAGATCTTTTTCGGCGGCCTCGCTGAAGCAGACGTTAGTGATTGTTGTGAACAGACCCTCAATGATGAGCCTGAAGGTGTCTTTGTCGGGACTGGAGATTTTTCCGGCGAGTGAGATGAGTGAGCCGGTGATGGAGTCCTGAAGAGCGGCGTTGACGTGAGATTTTCTGCAGACTCCGGCATTTCCTGTACAGCCTTTTCCGTTAGCGGTTTGTTCGCACTGGAAGCAGAACATTTTGGTGTTCATAGTAAATCCTCCTCTTTGAAGTATTGGGGTAAATGTACTATATTGCTCTGAGAATTTGTGTAGCACGGGCAACTTTTCACAGAGGACATGATTTCATTGACAGCAGAAACATATTCAGAGGCTCTCAAAAAATGCAGGCTCTTCGCAGGGATTCCTGAATGTGCATACTCCGAAACGTTAAGGTATCTTCACGCAAAGCAAAAGGTCTTCAAGAAAGGGGAGATAGTTTTAGACATAGGCAGTGAATCTAGATCAGGGCTTGTACTTTCCGGAAAAATTGAGTGTTCGTATCAGGATGAGGCTTTCAACAAGTTCAACATGAACCATTTGGGAGCTGGATATCTGTTCGGCGAAAATATGGTTTGTGCAGGGATTGAGGCCAGCCCCATGCAGGTTATAACTGTATCAGACTGCACGATAATGTTTCTGGATTTGGGATTACTCTATGATTCTGAGAGTGTATACAAATACAGGGCTGAACTGCTGGGGAATCTGCTGCGTATACTTTCGGCCAAGAATATATTTCTGAATCAGAAAGTCCGTATCCTAAGCACTAAGTCTCTGCGTGACAGAATAATATGTTACCTTCAGACTCTGCCCAGTCATGCAGGAAAGACATCCCTCCCGTTCAGCAAGACCGCATTAGCTGAGTTCCTGTGCGTGAACCGGACGGCCTTATCGCGAGAATTGAGCCGTATGCAGTCGGAAGGGATCATCACAATGAATGGCAGAGAGTTCGTGTTATGCAGCCTCAGCGTATCGCGTCCTTCATGGCCTTCACGTATTCCCCCACATACCCCGCAGAATCCTTCCCGTAACGCTCCAGAATCTTTATGATTGCAGAGCCGACTATCACACCGTCAGCAACACTCGCCATACTCTTGGCCTGTTCCGGAGTCGAGATTCCGAACCCTATCGCGCACGGGACATCACTATTCTTCCTGATAGCAGACACTATAGCGTTCAGGTCAGTAGTGATCTGGCTGCGGACTCCTGTAACTCCTAATGACGACACCACATAGATGAATCCCCTAGCTTCCCGCGCAATCATGGCTATTCTGTCCTCAGATGTCGGCGCAACCATAGATACCATATCCAGACCATGAACCTCACACGCTCCGGAAAACTCCCCCTTCTCCTCAAAAGGTACGTCCGGAAGAATCAGCCCGTCTATTCCTACGTCCTCACACTCCGTCAAAAATCTCTCTGTACCGTACGAGAATACTACATTTGCGTAGGTCATGAACACCATCGGGATCTTCACGTCTCTGCGCAGGACTCTTACCATGTCAAAAACTTTGTCGGTAGTTACTCCGGCTTTGAGTGCCCTGATGTTCGCTCCCTGTATCACTACACCTTCGGCTGTCGGGTCTGAGAACGGTATACCCAGCTCCACCAAGTCAGCACCATTCTCAACGGCAGCACGCACCGCCTGAATCGTGGTCTGTATATCGGGGTCTCCGCACGTGATGAACGGAATAAACGCTTTTCCGTCCCTGAATGCCTCGTGAATCCTACTCATGGATATTTTCACCTCTGTATCTCGCTATGGCTGCACAGTCCTTATCGCCTCGTCCGGAGATCGTGATAACTATAATGCTGTCTTTGTGCATATCCGGAGCAATTTTCAGAGCATGTGCCACAGCATGAGCCGACTCTATCGCAGGAATTATCCCCTCAGTTTTCGCAAGGTACTCGAAAGCGTTCACGGCCTCCTCGTCAGTAACAGGCACATACTCAGCGCGCCCGATGTCGTGAAGATACGCATGTTCCGGGCCGATTCCAGGGTAGTCCAGACCCGCAGAGATAGAATACACCGGTGCTATCTGGCCGTACTCGTCCTGACAAAAATAACTCTTCATCCCGTGAAATATCCCCAGCCGACCGGTCGCTATCGTTGCTGCTGTCTCGAAAGTGTTCACGCCCCTTCCTGCTGCCTCACAGCCTATCAGTCTCACAGACCCGTCCCCTATGAAGTGATAAAAGCTCCCTATAGCGTTCGACCCTCCTCCTACACAGGCTATCACCGCGTCAGGCAAACGCCCCTCACGTTCAAGCACCTGCTCTCGGATTTCACGCGAAATCACCGCCTGAAAGTCCCTAACTATCGTCGGGAACGGATGAGGCCCCATCACCGAGCCTAAACAGTAATGCGTGTCGCTGATTCGTGATGTCCACTCCCTGAAGGCCTCAGACACTGCATCTTTGAGCGTGCCTGTACCTGTTTTGACGGGGACGACTTCAGCACCGAGCAGGCGCATCCTGTAGACGTTGAGGGCTTGGCGGTCGGTGTCCTCTATACCCATGAAGACGACGCACTCCATCCCCATCAATGCCGCTGCTGTAGCCGTAGCGACTCCGTGCTGGCCTGCTCCGGTTTCAGCGATGAGTCGGGTCTTGCCCATCCTGCGGGCTAATAGTGCTTGGCCGAGTACGTTGTTGATTTTGTGCGCACCGGTGTGGTTGAGATCCTCACGTTTCAGATATATCTTTGCTCCTCCCAAGTCTTCAGTCATTCTCTGCGCAAAATATAGTCTGCTCGGTCTGCCTGCATACTCCCTGAAGAGTGCTGATAGTTCCGCGTTGAAGGCTTTATCATTCTTGCAGCGATTATATGCGCGTTCGAGTTCTATCACTGCGTTCATGAGGGTCTCCGGAATGTACTGGCCTCCGTGAATCCCAAAACGTCCCGCCTGATTCGTCATAGTGTCTCCTTTCTCACAGCATCAACAAATGCCGTAGTGTTTGCTCTCACTGCGTCAACAAATGCCGTCATCTTTGCCTTATCCTTAACGCCTTTGGTCTCGATTCCTGAGCTTACATCAACCGCAAAAGGCTGGAATGTGCGTATTGCCTGACCTACATTCTCAGGAGTCAGACCTCCGGCAATGAATAACCGAGATTTTACGTCTGGTGTCAGGTCTATAGCAGACCAGTCAAATTTTTGGCCTGTACCCATTCCGGAATCAATCATGACGTAATCCGCAGTTGTCTTCCGGACTTCTCCGAACTTGAACGCCTTGATGATGGGTGTTGCGCTGAGAGTTCGCAGTCTGGTTTTTCCGGTGAGTGTTCGTAAACTGGTTTTTCTGGTGAGTGTTCGTAAACTGGTTTTTTCGGTTAGTGTCCGCAGTGAAGAGATGTATTCTTCGTTCTCTTGGCCGTGTAACTGGATGAGGTCAATCACTCCCCGCTGAGTCAGGGCAGCAATATTTTCGGGGTCTTCGTCAACAAACACTCCCACGCTCAGAATTTCCGGAGCAAGAATCTTCCGGAGAGTCTCTGCTTTTCCCGGAGACACGTAACGCCTGCTCTTTTCCCAGAACACAAACCCGACATATTCCGGCATGAGAGCATTCACCGCAGCAATATCACTCTCTCTGCTCAGTCCGCACAGCTTTATCCGCGTCATAGCTTCCTCTGTCACGCCCTCCGAAAACTCTCAAGCACTGCCCGCTTGTCATCAGCCCTCATCAACGCCTCACCAACAAGCACCGCATCAGCACCAGACTCCCGAATCTTCCGGACATCCTCAGGGGTTTTGACTCCGCTCTCCGACACAAAGATTACCCCTTCAGGAATCAGCTTGCGCAGTCTCGCACTGTTGCCGGTGTCCACGGAGAAGTCCCGCAAATTCCGGTTGTTGACCCCGATGATTCTTGCACCAGCCTTCAGGGCAGAAAGCACTTCGGACTCATCATGTGCCTCAACCAGCGCAGACAGTCCCAGAGAGTCGCAAATGCCTATGTATTCCCGCAGAGTCTTTTCTCCCAGCAACGAACATATCAGCAGCACAGCATCAGCTCCCAAAGTTTTTGCCTCGTAGATCATGTAGTCATCCACAACGAAATCTTTGCGCAGTACAGGAATCTTCACGGTGTCAGCAATTTCCTGCAGGTACTCATTCCGGCCAAGAAAGTACTTCGGCTCTGTGAGGACACTTACCGCGTCAGCTCCGGC
>JAFTBT010000128.1 GCA_017455085.1 Synergistaceae bacterium | reverse complement strand
TCACTTGCCAAAAAATTCATGAGCTGATAAAATCTCTCCTCGTGAATTAATCATTGCCGGTGTGGCTCAGAGGTAGAGCAGCGCACTCGTAATGCGCAGGTCAACAGTTCGAATCTGTTCACCGGCTCCATAATCCAGAGAATAACAGACCCGTCTTAGCGTGAAGGCGGGTTTTTTTGTGTCCGGAAAATATCCCCATAGCAGCGCAGTATCAGGCAAGTTTTATGGAGCTGAGAAATTCCTCGTTGTTCTCCGTCTGCTTCAGCTTGTCCAGTATGAGGTTCAACGCTCCAGCCTCATCTACACCTGCGATTCTCTTGCGGAGTATCCACAAACGTTTGAGGTCGTCCTCAGGCATCAACAGCTCTTCACGCCTCGTGCCGGACTTCGTGATGTCTATTGCTGGGAAAATTCTCTGTTCCGCCAGCTTCCGCGACAAATGCAGCTCCATATTCCCCGTACCCTTGAACTCTTCGTAGATCACATCATCCATTCTTGAGCCCGTATCCGTGAGCGCAGTGCCTATAATCGTGAGACTTCCGCCCTCCTCGAAATTCCTTGCTGCCCCGAAAAATCTCTTGGGGAAATACAGCCCCGAAGGATCAAGTCCTCCCGACAATGTCCTACCAGACGGCGGCACAGTCAGGTTTGACGCTCTCGCAAGCCTCGTGATGGAGTCCAGCAGAATCACAACGTCCCTCTTGGCCTCAACGAGTCTCTTTGCCTTTTCCAGAGCGAGATTCGCCACACGTATATGCTCGTCCGAAGGGCGGTCGAACGTTGACGCAATGACTTCGCCGTCGATTGAGCGGGATATGTCGGTAACTTCTTCGGGTCTCTCGTCAATGAGCAGGGCCATGATGATAATATCCGGTGAACTTGCTGCGATTGCCCGTGCTATTCGCTTGAGGAGTGTAGTTTTTCCGGCTTTTGGTGGCGAGACTATCAACGCTCTCTGTCCGAGACCTATGGGCGCAAACATGTCAACGAGTCTTGTCGCTATGTCTTTGGGGTCGTACTCCAGACTCAGCCTGACGTTCGGGAAAATCGGTGTGAGTTGTGAGAATACCGGCCTGTTGCGTGAATGTTCCGGGTCGGTGAAGTTGACGGTCTCCACGCGCAGAAGTGCCTCATAATGCTCCTGATCTCTCGGCGGACGAATCAGCCCCCAAATCACGTCACCGTTCCTGAGTCCGAATCTGCGTATCTGTGACGAAGAAAGATACACATCGTTGTCTGTGGGCAGCATTCCTTTGGGACGCAAAAATCCGAAATTCTCCGGCAGTATCTCCAGAGTCCCGCCCCCAAAACGGTAATTCATGCTCTCAGCCTGTGCCTTCAGGATGGAGATAATCACGTCATCCTTGCGCATGTTAGCGGGAATATTCACCTCGAAATCCTTGGCGAGTTTGCGCAGGTCAGCGAGAGTCCTTGCCGACAGCATAGCGTACGTGTACTTTGGCTTTGGGTGCTGAATCATTTCGCGGTCGCGCCTGACGTTGCCCGGTCTGTAGCCTGATGTGTCGTCCTGATCATCGAGTTCGTCCGAGTACAGATCATCCGGTTCGTCCAGAGGCATAGCGTTCTGCGGTTCTCTGTAGGATTTCTGCGGCTCTCTGTAGCCTGATTCCTGAATGGCCCTGACTTCTTCGCTGAGCTGTTCTGCGGTCATGCCTGTAGTAGGCGGCATAGCTATTGCTGCACTTGGGCTGTCTGTGGCGGCTGTGGCTCTGGCTGTCCTTGTGCGGACTGTTCTGGTGCGGACGGCTCTGGGCTGTTCGTTCTCTGTGTCAGTAGTCTTTGGTTCTGTAGTAGTAGTCGATTTTGTTCTTGGCATTTGATCTTTCCTTATGAGTGATATTGTGTGTTGATATACTTCACGCGCTGAAGGCTTAGGCATATACAACACTGGTGGATAGTTTTTACCTGCTAACTTTGTGTGTTGATATGTCCATGCTCTGAACGCATACAACACTTCCGGATAGCTTTTTGCCTGCTTGTGTCTTCGCTAACGTATGATGCATATTCCTGCAACATTGACGCTTACGAAAGTGATACCTGCTGTGTCGCCGTTGACTTGATGATATTAGTCTTGTGAGCTGGAGATTTTTGCAGCAGATATTACGGCGTTTTGGGTAGGAAAGGGGAGCAAAAGTTACTCACTCCCCAGTGAAAATACTAGTTCATCTTGTTGATCAGACTCAACATCTCCGGACTCAGTGATTTATGTTCGCTCCACGCACGCTCCAGTGGACTCAACACAAGTTTGTGGTTGATGTTCCCCACCATCATGCCGGATTTCCCGATCATCAAGTTCTCTGTGGCAAATGCACCCATCCTCGTGGCCAGCACAACGTCAAACGATGTCGGGTGTCCTCCGCGCTGAATATACCCCAGCACCGTGACTCTCGCGTCATAGCCTCCAGCGTCTGCAAGCTGTTCGCGCATCTCTGCGGCACTCATCACTCCCTCAGCAAGCACCACAAGCGTATGAGTCTTATGCTGTGCGTACGAGGTCTTCAGAATCTTCACCAGATTTCCGATGCTCAGCGGCAGCTCCGGCACAACTGCATACTCTGCTCCGGTGGCTACAGCAACTTCCAGCGCGAGAAACCCCGCATTTCGTCCCATGACCTCAACCACAAAAAGCCTCTCATGACTCGATGCAGTATCACGCAGCTTCATGATCGCCTCAAGCGCAGTGTTTACGGCCGTATCGAAGCCTATGGTCTCGTCAGTGCCGGTGATGTCGTTGTCGATAGTGCCGGGTATTCCGATCGTAGGGAAGCCCAAATCATGCAGTGCCTTCGCCCCGTGAAATGACCCGTCTCCGCCGATAACTACGAGGCCGTCGATTCCTGCCTTCTTCATCTGGGCTAATGCCTCTTCGCGTCCTTCGGGTGTCCTGAATCTTTCGCTTCTGGCTGTGCGCAAAATAGTCCCGCCCTTGTGGATGATTCCCCCCACTGCCGCACGGTCTAAGGGTATAAAATCTCCCTCAATCAGGCCCTCATAGCCTCTCATTACACCAATGCACTCTTTATCGTTGAACATACACGTTCTTGCAACGGCTCGGACTGCCGCGTTCATGCCGGGGGAGTCTCCTCCGCTGGTAAGTACAGCGATACGGTCCATCTTGTTCATAGTCACAACTCTCTTCCTTTCTTCGTTTGTTAGTGAGAATGTCTGCGTATTTTGCTACTCAGACTGCAATTCATCAATGCGTGAGCTGATTTCGCCTGCTTCCTTGTCGAGAGCCTCAAGCTGTTTTCTGAGGGCTTCCCTGTCCGCATTTAGCTTCTGGTTTCGTTTGAGTAGGCGGTCAACTTCGAGTCTGTTCGCGGCTTTACCTCCGCCGATTTTGCCTCTGTCCTTCGTGAGGTCCCACACCCACACAGCATCGCCCCTTGTTGCCATAGCCATGCTTACCGCGCTGTCGAACACAAGCCTGACGTCTCGTGCGCCTTCGAGTACTTCCTTTCCGGTCTTGGGGTCATATCGCGGGAAAAACACCATCCCGTCACGTGCACCCTGTATCCTGAAGTTAAAGCGTTTGTCGTAGTCTATGGGGGAGTATTTCTTTTTGCCGACCATCATGGTTATGTGCTTGTCGAACGGTCCGGCATACATCGGCACTCCGCGTACGTACATATCAATGTGGAACGGTATGCATTCGGCCAAGTTGAGATTCTTGAGGAGGGTGTACTTGTAGTTTTCCATTTCGTCGGCGGTCCAGAGGTTTTTTTCTGCTTCGGCGGCTATCAGGGCTTCGACGTACTCGTTTGAGTAATACGTGGCCTTGATGCGTACAGTTTGGTCTCCGTCTTTCTCAGCAAAGTCGCTCTCATGAGACCACTGCGCGAGGACAGGGTCAATTTTTTCTGCTGCAAGACATACTGCCGGGATAAACAGGAATAACAATATTAGTGACGCTGAAATTTTGCGGTTAAGCATCTTGTGTGATTTTCCTTCCTGATTCAGATTTTTACGTGAACTATTGCAGACCAGTATAGATATAGAGTCGGTATTTTGTGCCGCATAATACTACAAAAGGGTTTACAGGAATAGTAATAACTGACGCTGCATTTTTACGACTAAGCATCTCATAAATTCCCTTCCTGAGTAAAATTTCACGTGAATTATTTCAAACTGGCCTGTAAATTCATAATAGGGGTAATAAAAATTTCGGTTATTATACAACAAGTTATTGCAGTGTCCAGACAGTAAGCCTAATGAAAGATTGTTGACACTCGCGCGGAAAAATGTTACTTTACCCAAATCCATTAAGACAATATTTTTTGTGTGCACTATTGGAGGTAATCATATGGCACTCACTATCAACAAAGACACATCTGCGGATGCACTTACCCTTGCGCTCGAAGGCCGCCTCGACACCACTACAGCACCTCAGCTCGAAACCGAACTTAACGCATCCATGCCAGGAGTGAAGACTCTCGTGTTTGACATGTCCAAACTCGCGTATATATCTTCGGCGGGATTGAGAGTCCTCCTCAAGGCTCAGAAGACCATGAACAAACAGGGTACTATGACCATCAGGAATGCAGGTGCGGAGATTCTGGAGATCTTCGAGGTAACAGGCTTTGACGAAATCTTGAACATCGAGAAGTAAATTGTATGCTTGATTTCCAGCCCGTAACTTTGGGCATCAAGGAGCTGGTAGTGTCCTACACGTTCAAGTACGGCGAAGGATCCTGCCAGCATTCTTTTGTGTCGTCATGGTGTCTGCGGCACAAATACGCCGATGAATTTTGTGAACACAATGCTTTTCTGTACACCCTGCGCGCAAAAAATGCACTCCTCACGAACGCGTGTATCTCTTTCCTCACGGAGACAGAACCGACACACAAGCACTCAGAAATGCCCTTCAGAATATTCTTGATGACCCTCACGAACACGGCTCAAGCGTCAAGTTCCAGGCCATGAGTTCGTCACAAAAACGTAAAAGCTCCGAATGAAGCGCGGGCTGCTGTTTATGGCGTGTTTTGAGAAGTATAACCCCTTCAGAATCAGGAAGGACAAAGATATGCTTGGCATGATGAATCTCAGCATCATAAATCACCGCAACGGCACAAAATTAGTGCATGTGAGTGTGCAGCAGCTGAGAAAATATTTTATGTTATGAGGTATTTATAGCAATGTTAAGGAAAAAATTAGCCGTGCAGATTATAGCCGGTATAGTGTTTGTGATCTGTGTGCTGACCGTGTTAGTCTGCGTCATGGGATACAGGGAGTTCACATCGTCAGCAATGATTCAGTACGAGGACTGCGCATACAACACCGCACGTACTGCCGCGTCCGTTTTGTCTCCGGAACTACTCACAGGAGAAATCACCGGCTCGGAGTTCAAGATGCGCTTCAAGATGCTTAATGACGAATGGCAGCGTTTGGCTGACACTCAGGATGCTACGTTCATTTACCTGATATGTCCGGACAAAAGCGACTACGACCACATCAAGTTCTTCTTGAGCGTGATGAACAGTTCCGAACACTACGACCAATATCCGAGCGGCTACATCCGCAAGACCAGCAACGAAGAGTACAAGACCGGCTACAAAGAACTCTGCGAGAACGGCGGACGCATGGTAACTGTTTTCCGCGATAAGGGCTACAACGAAACAGGACACCATATCACCGTCATGATCCCGTTCAAGACAAACGACTCCGGCATAGTGGACTGGATAATCTGCGTGCAGCGTCAAATGGAGCGTCTGAACTTGTTCCGTAAGTCCTACGTCAACCATGTAGCTTATGCCGCCGCTGTGATTGCCGGACTCGTGCTGCTGGTCTACGGGATGTACTTGGGTCGCTCGCTGATACGCCCGGTGCAGAAAATTGCAGGTGAGACACAGAGATTCGCAGGTGAACACACAAAACCTGAGTCACCGCTCGGAAAAGAGATCACCGCTAAAAACGAGATAGGCCAGCTTGCAAGAACTATTGACGCGATGGAGGCTCAAGTCCTCAACTACATAGACAACATCACGAACATCACTAAGGAGCGCGAGCAGATCAAGGCAGAACTCAACATAGCTGCTGATATTCAGTTGAGTATGCTTCCGAGAGAGTTCCCGCAGAGAAAAGAGTTCGAGATGTTCGCGACTATGAACCCCGCAAAAGAAGTCGGAGGAGATTTCTACGATTTCTTCATGATTGATGACGATCACCTTGCGCTTGTGATGGCTGATGTCTCCGGTAAGGGAGTCCCTGCGGCTCTGTTCATGGTCATAGCCAAAACACTCATCAAGGACAGGGCGAAAATGGGCGGCACTCCGGGAGAAATACTCTCTGACGTGAACAACCAGCTCTGTGAAGGCAACGATGCAGACTTGTTCGTGACGGTGTGGCTTGGGATTCTGGAGCTGTCCACCGGAAAAGTTACGGCCTCGAACGCTGGGCATGAGTACCCCGCAATCAAGAGGGCTGACGGAAAATATGAGCTGTTCAAGACGAAACAGAGTCCCGCTGTCGCCACGATGGATGGCATGAGATTCAGGGTGAGCGAGTTCGAGCTAAAGCATGGAGACTGCCTGTATATCTACACTGACGGTGTACCTGAGGCTACGAATATTCACGATGAGCTTTACGGGACTGACAGGATGCTTGAGGCACTTGACGGCACTTCGGGAATGAGTGCGGAGGATGTCCTGCACACCATGAGAAAGAGCGTGATGGACTTCACCGGTGAGGCTCCGCAGTTCGATGACGTTACTATGCTGTACTTGAAATTTATGGGAGGCAAGAGTGAAGAAATGCATGAACTTGTTGTTGATGCGCAGATCGAGAAACTTGATGAGGTACTTGACTTCATAGACAGCTACCTTGACGAATGGGAATGCCCCATGAAGACCCAGACCCAGATAAATATTGCTGTGGAGGAGATTTTTGTGAACATTGCCCACTATGCTTACGAGGCACACGACGGCAAAGCAAGAATCACCATCACCCGCAAAGGTTCTGACGCAGAAATTACGTTCACTGACTCAGGGATTCCGTATGACCCGCTGGCAAAAGAAGACCCGGATATTACGCTCAGTGCTGAAGAGCGGCAGATCGGCGGCTTAGGAATTTATATCGTCAAGAAGAGCATGGACAACGTGAGCTACGAGTACAGGGACAGCAACAACGTCCTCACCATCAGCAAGCGCATAGAGTAAGGAGGAAGATATATGTTTGTTGGGCGCAAGAAGGAACTGATGGAGCTTGAACGCGCGTACAGCAGAGTGGGGTTTGGTATCTTCGTGGTGTTCGGCCCGTCAGGTTCAGGCAAGACGGCACTGATTGAGGAGTTCTGCAGGAACAAGGACAGGATATTTTTCACGGTCTCAAGTGAGAGCGGAAGAGCTAACCTGATGAGGTTTTCAGCGGAGATTCTGACGCACTATAAGGACGAGAAACGCAAGCCCTTCGTTTTTTGGAACAACGCGTTCAAGTACATACGGGACATGCAGCAGAGCATAGGTGAAGGGGATTTCAAGAGCGACAACGACAGCAAGAAATCAGAGCGCATTGTTGTGGTGCTTGAGGAGTTTGACGAGCTTGCAAGCCGGGACTCAGCGTTCATTGACATGCTTAGGAAGTGTATAGACTCCGAGCTGATGGACAGCAATATGTTCATGATAATCTCCAGCACTGACACTAGATTTCTACAGAGGAACTTTCTGGCGGAAGGTGCGCCGCTGCTGCACAGGATGACAGGAAGCGTGACTCTGGAGAAGTTCACCCTGAGCGATGAGGCTGTTGCTGAAATCACGGATAACGCAGAAGCACAGACTCCGGCAACACATAGCATGAAGATGGTGAAGTTTTCGGCTGATGATGTGATTCTGGCTGAAGGTGAGGCCGGTACATGCATGTACAAGGTCATCGTGGGAAAAGCAGTGATGTTCACGGGATACGGGACTGATGACGAGTATGTTATCGGGATGCTGAAGGAAGGACAGACTTTCGGGGAGTATTCGCTGCTGACGGGGAAGCCCGGAGTGTATACGGTTGTGGCGTTTACGGATGTGCTTGTGCTGAAGATAGAGCAGCAGGACTTCAACAAATTCATAGAGATGAACGCGTCTAATGCTATTGAGATCATGAAGAACATGGCGAACATGATTAACGTCCTGAAAACCAACATAGACATGTTACGCGGGGAGTCGGGCGGTCAGGCATAATCTTTTGCTGGTATGGCTGGGGTCTGTTTGTGGAAGTGGAAACACTGAGAAATACATCAGGCTCTCAGCCATAATCTTTTGCTAGTGGTACGTGCTGTTACTTGCTATTTTGTGGTGGGAAGGCATGTACTCAGCCATAATCTTTTGCAGGTGGTATGTGTTGTTACTTGCTATTTTGTGGTGAGAAGGCATGTACTCAGGCATAATCTTTTGCTAGTGGTACGTGCTGTTACTTGCTATTTTGTGGTGGGAAGGCATGTACTCAGCCACAATCTTTTGCAATGAAATACTTAATATGTTATTCTAGCTAACATCCAAATTTTTCACACATACTAATATTTTCAAAGGAGGAACTTGTCGGATATGGGACTTCGTACTATTGAAGAACTGTGTGCTGAACTCGGCGAAAAGCGCAAATCTGCTCTTGCTGGCGGCGGAAAAGATGCCGTAGACAAACAGAAAGCCAAAGGCAAAGGCACTGCCCGCGAAAGACTCGCACAGCTTCTCGATCCCGGCTCATTCGTTGAGATTGACGAGTTTGTGACTCACCGTTGCACCAGCTTCGGCCTTCAGGACAGAAAGCCATTCGGAGACGGTGTAGTAACCGGCTGGGGAACTATCGAGGGCAGAAAGGTATTCGTATTCAGTCAGGACTTCACAGTTTTCGGCGGCTCACTCGGCGAGAAACATGCGGACAAAATTTGCAAGGTTATGGATATGGCTATGCAGATGGGCTGTCCGTTGATTGGCCTGTATGACTCCGGCGGCGCAAGAATTCAGGAAGGCACCGATGCACTCAATGGCTACGGAAAAATCTTCAAGCGCAATACGTTAGCGAGCGGAGTGATCCCCCAATTCAGCGTGATACTTGGCCCGACAGCAGGCGGAGCAGTCTACAGCCCTGCACTCACTGATTATGTCTTCATGGTCGACGGAGAAAGTGTTATGCACATCACCGGCCCTGAAGTCGTCAAGGCAGTAACAGGCGAGGCAATCACCAGCGAGGACTTGGGCGGAGCAAAAGCTCACAGCACCATAAGCGGAGTAGCTCACTTCGAGGCCAAAGACGAGGCGGAATGCTTTGCACAGGTTCGCAAAGTGTTGTCGTACTTACCGCTCAACAATCTGGATGATGCACCCTTCAAGCCCGTGAATGACAGCCCCGACCGCGCAGATGTCTCACTCAGGGAAATAGTCCCCGTGAATCCCAACAAGGGCTATGATGTCCATGAAGTGATTTGCAGAGTGCTTGACGACGGAGAATTTACGGAAGTGCAGGCAGGCTGGGCGAAAAATATCGTCATAGGCTACGGAAGAGTCGGAGGCCGTCCGGTTGGAGTCGTGGCGAACAATGCGGATGTCCTCGCGGGATGTCTGGACATTGATGCGTCGGACAAGGCCTCGAGATTCGTGCGGCACTGTGACGCGTTCAACATGCCCATAGTTACGTTCGTGGACGTTCCCGGATATTTGCCCGGTGCGGATCAGGAGCATAACGGAATCATCAGGCAGGGCGCAAAATTACTCTATGCCTACAGTGAAGCTACTGTGCCTATGGTGAGCGTGGTGCTGCGCAAGGCATACGGCGGGGCATTTATCGCGATGGGAAGCAAAGCACTCGGAGCAGACGTAGTACTCGCGTGGCCTCAGGCAGAAATTGCAGTGATGGGTGCTGAAGGTGCGGCGAGCATTGTGTTCAAGCACGAGATCAACTCAGCAGATGACCCAAGCGCAAAGAGACTCGAGAAGATTGACGAGTACAAAGAGGAGTTTGCGAATCCGTACAGGGCGGCAGAACGCGGATATGTCGATGAGGTGATTTTGCCCGAAGAGACTCGCAAGGCTGTGTACACTGCACTGGAGGCAATGGAGAGCAAACGTGATACGCGTCCGGCCAAGAAGCACGGAGTTATCCCGCATTAAGACAGGAGGGGAAAATACATGCACTTTGAAGGAATAGCAGGAGCTGTGAACGTCAGCATAGTAGCATTCTCGATCGTGTTCGGAGTACTTTTAGTGCTTACGGGAGTGATTTACGGAATGAGGCTGTTTGCAGGCGGCGGCGAAAAAAAAAATGATGTAACCCCCGCCAAACCGTCAGGCTCTCCAGCTCCGAAAGCAGCTCCAGCGAAATCAGTGAGCGTTCCCACAGTTGCAGGCGACAAAGCGAAAATAGTTGCGGCGATCACTGCGGCAATAGTGGAGTTCACAGGGAGTGCGGACTTCAGGATACTTTCTGTTCAGGCGGAAGGCCAGCAGGGAGTTGCACGTGATTACTGGACGAGCAAGTGGAAGACGGCGGGGATGTTTAACCTGAATGCTAACAGGCTCACCCGCAAATGGCATTAATCACAACAACACAACGAAAGGAGAAATATGAATCGTGAGCAATAAATACAGAGTTATCGTAGACGGAACGGCCTACACTGTGGAGGTCGAAGCACTCGGAGCAGGCGCACCCATGCCCGCACCTGTGGCAGCTCCAGCGCCGGCAGCTCCAGCAGCACCAGCCCCCGCACCAGCAGCAGCTCCGTCACCTGAAGCACCGGCAGCCCCGGCAGCACCAGCACCAGTTGCGGACGACGCTATGACCGTTACAGCACCGATGCCCGGAAAGATTCTCAGCGTCAAGGTGAATGTTGGGGACAGCGTGAACAGCGGAGACCTTGTGCTTATGCTTGAGGCCATGAAGATGGAGAACGAAGTCTTTGCTACTGCGTCAGGAAAAGTTACCGAGATTCGAGTGAAGTCCGGCGACAACGTGAGCACCGGAGATGTATTGATGGTGATTGCGTAGAAGTTAGACCAGAGATTTTTTGTCCCTCCTGTGAGAATTTGCGGGAGGGATTTTGTTACCAGAAAGGATGATATTTATGCGCAGAGTTTTGGCGGTTATGCTTGTGGTCTGCATGATGGTGTGCGTGATGCCGTCAGCAGTATTTGCGGAAGATGAATATGATCCTCCGCTGATTGAGGACTTTCCGGCTGACGGAAGGTGTCTAGGGGACTATGTACGGTATCGTTCCGGCCCGGGAACGAACTACAAAGCTTTGGGCAGGCTGTATAAGGATGATGAAGTTACTGTGCGGGGCTCAGAAACAGATGCGCAGGGGAATGTGTGGTACAAGATAGACAACCCCAGCGGAAGAAAAGGAAGAGTCTGGGTTGCTGGCTGGTACATTGAGCCGCTGGACTGAAGTAAAAATTGCCCCTCCTGTGAGAATTTTCGGGAGGGGTTTTATTTGTTGCCTGCTAACTTGAGATTCTGACCTGTTGGGAATAGTTCAGCCCTTAACTGCACATATTCAGGCTTTGATGATATGAGTTTTCTGTATAAAGTTTGCTGTTCTGTCTTCAGCCGGATTAACGCATTCAGAATTTCAGGGCTTGTGTCGAAATCAGGGATGCTCAGAGTTTCATTGCTTCGGTCGCTCTTGTTATGCGCTAGATGACTGCAGATCTCTTCCCACACGTCAGGGCAGCCAAGAAGTTCCGTGAATAATTCCTCACCGTAAAAGATGTATATGTTTATGTTCTTGCCGCTTTCCTGTTCCCTGCGGTCAAAATAATATCTCCTGTTCTTCCTGAGCCCGTCATCAATAAACCACATCACTGCATTAATTTCACATTCTGGATATTCTTCACGGAGCAGTGAATATTTCCTGCTGAAGTTGTCGTACTGTCCGCGCTTTTTAGTGCTGTCGTGGTCATCCCGAATTTTCTGCTCTATCAGGTAAATCACACCGTCTTTCCTGAAAAGCTGATCGGCCTTCAGTTCTGGTGATATGTTCTTGTCGAGGTTGATATAGCCCATCTCTGAGATATACCACGTAATTATGTCTTCCATGAAGTCCCCAAACTTGATTTCTCTGCTCTGCGTAACATTCTGAAGAAGTTTCGTTCTGGCATTGCTCACGCGGAAGATACCCGTATATCTCTGGGGATTCTTGATGACGGTAATTAGTAGCTCATAGTAAAAATCACTGTCGGACTTAATTTTAGCGTTCAATTCATCTGCAAAGTCTTCATAGTTCTTAATCATACAAAGATTATAATAATATCTCCATAAAATTAAAGAGGTGTTACTTATGTATGACCAAATAATTACCGGCGAAACCGTCTCCGAAATGTCCAAGCTCCCCGCCGAATCCATAGACCTCATTTTTGCAGATCCCCCCTACTTCATGCAGACTAACGGCATCCTACGCAGACCTGAAGGCACAGAGTTTCACGGCTGCAATGACGACTGGGACAAGTTCACCTCACTCAACGAATACACTTCATTCACACAAAGCTGGCTCACTCAGTGCAAAAGACTCCTCAAACCTACAGGCTCTATATGGGTCATCGGCTCCATGCAGTGCATCTACACCATCGGAGCAATCATGCAAAATCTCGGCTTCTGGTTCATCAACGATATAGTCTGGCAAAAGTCCAATCCTGTCCCAAACTTCACTGGCTCTCGACTCAACAACTCTCACGAGACGCTTTTATGGGCTGTCAGGGACAAACACTCACGCTATACCTTCAACTACAAGACCGCAAAGCACCTCAACTCCGAAAAACAGCTCGGTTCTGTCTGGACTTTCCCCGTATGTTCCGGAAACGAACGACTCAAAGACTCTCATGGCCGCAAAATCCACAACACACAAAAACCCATAGCATTACTCGAACGCATCATAGCCATATCCTCAAGAATCGGAGACACTGTGCTTGACCCGTTCGCAGGCACTATGACTACAGCAGCAGCAGCAAAAAAACTTGGCCGAAGATACATCATGATCGAACGCGAAGAATCTTACTGTGCTCATGGCAGAAAAAGACTAGAGTCCGTAACGTTTCAGGACTCCGAAATCGCAAGGGCAGCCTTTGACGTTAAACCCATAAGAGTCACTATGCAGGAAATGATTCACGCAGGGGCTTTCAGTGTAGGGGAGTCATTCATGCTCAAGGACGGAAGCGAATCCGCTCAACTTCAGGAGGACGGGAAATTATGCTATCACGGCGAAATTCTCGACATGCATACCTGTGCGGCTAAGGCCAAGAATTTACGCGCTCAACGAGTCAACGGCTTCGATGTGTGGCATGTTTTGAGAGATAATCACCTTGTCAGTATCGCAGCTATCAGGGAAAATTACAGAGCAAAAATTTCTGGAGAGTAATACAGTTTTTACAGCTACAAAAAGGCCTAGTGATTTCAGTTACAGCAGTTATTTACGCGTATAGTTTCTGAATTAGGAACAGCATTTTTTCAGCTAAATATCCCGCCCAAAAATATAAAGTCTGCTACACTTACGTGGTCTATCTATGAATCATAAACAAAGGGAGATTTTTATTGTTATGCGCAAAGTTTTAGCAGTACTAGTTGCAGTTATGGTTATGTGTTCAGTGTGTGAGGCTGATGAAAAATTCGCGGCCTTCCCCACTCTTGGAATATGCACAGGTACTTCAGTCAGGTACAGGGAAAAACCAGACACAGAGTCTAAGATTCTCGGAATGCTCAACGTTCCGGATAGGGTTGTAGTGCGTGGGCAGAAAGCAGCTGACGGAGGAGTCTGGTACGAGATTGAGGACCCCAAAGCCGACAAAACAGGCTACGTGTTCGGGACATATATAGCTCCGGTATTCGATGAGACCTCACAGAAAAAAGAGACCGTGAAGATGCTCGTGAAGGTACTACAGCAGTACGGAATAACTCCAGAAAAGGGAAAATTATACTCAGGGCCGGAAGTGAAATCTGACTACAACCACAATGATTTTCTTGCGGAGGTGTACGCTGACGGAAAGGGGTGCAGCTTTGGGGACATCAAGATAGGCGACAGCGCAGCAAAACTTCAGGAGATTTTAGGCAGCCCGGATGTTAAGAATATTTCTGAATGGGAGTACAGGATAGGGATCAATACTATTCTGAGTTTCAGGTTAAAGGACAACAAGATTACACGCATGATGTATAAAGAATAGCAGTAAATAGCAGTAAGTAATATTGACAATTGGGGGTGGGGGCTTCGCGTATAATACGGCCGTCTGTCAGCAAGGCAGGCGGTCTATTTTTTTACAGTAGCTTTCACGGCTCATTAACCACATCACATTTTCACCATACACTTAATCATAAAGGGAGGCGGTCGTCATCAGCAGAGATGATAGACAGGAAGTTATCATAGTCACTGGTTTGTCCGCAGCAGAGTCAGCACGAGTCTCCGCAGAAATCGCAGCACGAAGATTCGCCAAGCCTCATGACTATACCGGCAGCAGAACTCTCTACGACAGCGGCTCGGCAAAACGTCAGGCAAAAATGTCGCTGTTCCATGACGGCGCAGAAGTCAGAGACCCTTACACCGGCGAGATACTCACCCTCACGAAAGCTGAGGCTAAAGCGCGATTTGGTGCAGACTGGCAGAAACACTTGGCCGAGTCGGATCACGTTCATCCGCTTGAACGCATATACAGCGAGCATAAATCTGATGCATTCGTTACGAACGAGAATATACGTGATGCCGCAAATAGTCCTGACAACATGCAGGTAACTTCACGCCAGCTCAACAACACCAAACGCAGCCAGACTAATGAGGAGTTCATGAGGGACTCAGAATATCGCGAGCGCAAGGGCATAACGTTATCCGAAGAGTCCGAGAGCAAATCAGTACGCAGAGGAAGCGAGGCAAAATCCAGCGTTGACCGTAAATTATTCGGAGACAGCGTGAAAAATGCAGCCTCAACATTCCACAGTGCCGGGCTTGCAGGAGCAAAGTATGCCGGCTCGAGCGCACTGACCGCAGCAGGGATCATGAATGCTGTAGCAGTCCTCAAGGGCGAAAAAGATCCCATAGATGCTGTAGCTGACACCCTGAAAACCGGAGGGGTAGGCGCATTGACGGGCTATGTTACGAGCGGAGGGCTGACGGTGTTATCGCAGAAACTCTCTTATTCGTCGAACGAACTCGTGAAGCGTATAGCAACCTCAAACCTTCTCGGGCAGATAGTTACTGCGGTGATGACTGTGGGCGGGACTGTGAAGCGTTATGCCTCAGGAGAGATCGACACGGGAGAATTTATCCTTGAGCTTGGCAGAGATGGAGCAGGTTTTGCGGCGGGAAGTTACGGATTCGGTGTCGGTCAGGTGTTGATTCCGATCCCTGTTGTGGGCGGAGTGATCGGCTCAATGGTGGGCTATGCGTTGTCCGGAGCGTTTTATGGGAGTCTTGCGGAGAGTCTGAACGCTGCGAAGTTTGCTCGTGAGGAACGAATCAGGATTGAGCGTGAATGTGCGGAGGCTGTGAAGGCGATTCGGGACTTCCGGGCGAAAATGGAGGAGCTGATTTCGCAGTACCTCACTAGCCACATCACAGCATTTCATGAGGCTTTCGGCGTGATGAATGAGGCGTTGAGGCTCGACGATGCGGACGGGTATATTTCCGGCGCAAACATGATTACGGAAAAACTTGGAGGGCGTGTGCAGTTCAGGAACACGAAGGAATTTGACGCGCTAATGGACAGTGATGAAGCATTTGTGCTGTGATGGGAGGTGAAGATTCATGAACGTATCACTCTCAAGAGTCAGCGGTCAGGATTCGGACAACTGGCAGACAGTAGTAGAGATTTTCCAGAAGCCTGAACAGTTCAGCAGCAGCCATGACATCAGCAGGATTATCGAGAAGCTCAACGAAAATATGAGCAAGAGCTTGTTGTGCTTTTTGGATGACTCACAGCGCGGAAAGCAACGCAGGCAGGTTTTGTGGGTGTTGGTAGTAGTGCTGTTTGGGAATGGCTGGGACAACTCGGAGAACAGGCAGAAGGTCTTGAACGTCATGCGGCAATGGGAAATTGACGAGGCAATATACCACGAGATGAAGGACACTGTGGAGACCTACAGAGTCATCACCACTGAGGACAACAAGCAAGATCTCGACCAGAGCATTCAAGACTTAATCGAACTAGGATAAGGAGGAATATTTATGCCGTTACCATTATTAGCGTGGGCAGCAATAGGAGTTACAGGCCTCTTTGGAGCAGGAAAAACAATCGGAGCAATCTCGGACAACAGCAAGGCCAGCGACATCAACAAGGAAGCAAACAGCATAGTCGAGAAGGCAAAAAAGCGCATAACTTCCTGCAAGGATGCCAGCGGAAAATCTCTTCAGGCACTCGGAGCAAAGAAGGCTTATGTTCTCGACGGAGAGATAAAGAGATTTCTGGATCTGTTCACGCTGTTGCAGAATGTAGACTTCAGGGACATACCCGGCCTTGAGGATTTCGCAAAGTTCAGGATAGACGCTCAGGACTTGAAGGGCTTGCGGGACATGAGTGATTTTGCAGGCTCACTAGTCGGCGGAACAGTTACGGGAGCTGCTGCGGGTGCGTTGACGGCCTTCGGTGCGTACAGCGGAGTAATGGCTCTGGGTACTGCGTCAACAGGGACAGCTATTGCGACTCTGAGCGGTGCTGCTGCCACGAATGCGACTCTTGCGTTTCTCGGAGGAGGGAGTCTCGCTGCCGGAGGTCTGGGCATGGCCGGAGGTATGGCCGTACTCGGCGGACTTGTGTCTGCTCCTGCGCTGGCAGTGCTGGGGCTGTTCATGGGGTTAAGCGCAAGCAAGAATCTCGACAACGCCAAAAGCAACAAGGCTAAAGCTCGTCAGTTCAGCGAGGAGATGGAGACTGCCGCTGTTCTCTGCAACGGAATCCGGAGGCGGGCGTATATGTTCGAGAGGCTGTTAATCCGTCTAGATTCGCACCTGCACACTGCTAACACATCACTGCGTTCGGCGATAAGCACTTACGGCACAGACTACAGATATTTTTCACAGGAGGCCAAGAAAACAACTGCCGCAACTGCATCACTCGCTAAGGCCGTCAAGACAATTCTGGATACCCCGATACTCACTGATGACGGCAAACTCACATCAGAATCACTCATTGCTGCTAACACCGTGAGGGCTGCTTTACCCGCGTGAATTTCTCCTGCAAAAAGTGCGGGAACTGCTGCCGGAACATCAAGCATATTCCTGCACTTCATGACTTCGACCGTGGCGATGGAGTCTGCGTTCACCTTCAGGGTAATTTATGCGAAATATATGCATCGCGCCCGTTAATCTGCAATGTCGAAAAAATGTACTCCACTTTCTTCAAGGACACTATGACTCCAGAAGAGTTTATTGCTCTGAATCTTGAGGCCTGCCGTAAACTTTCCAGCATTCACTAAAATTTGTGCGATAATACAGCTTTCATTAACATACTTGCATTAACATATTTGGAGGAATTTACTATATTGGATTTCAGCAATTACGGCCTCAGAAAAGAATTGTTACAGGCTCTCACTAAACGCGGCTTCTCTTCACCTATGGACGTTCAAGACAGAGTATTATCCATCGACTGGAATTCTGACCTCATAGTCCGCGCCAAAACCGGCTCAGGAAAAACCCTCGCTTTCCTTCTCCCGCTCATGCAGGAACTCGCTATCGGTGAACGTACACCCCAAATCCTGATTCTTGCCCCTACTCGCGAACTTGCCCAGCAGACCGCAAACGAGGCAGAATTTCTCGGAGGCTTCCTGAAAGTTTCGTGCGCTTCCCTTGTCGGAGGCATGGAGATAGTCCCGCAGCTTAAGGCACTTTCACGCGGAGCAGCAATCATCGCAGGGACTCCCGGCAGAGTCAGGGACCACATCCGGCGCGGCAGCCTCAACACCACAGAAATCCACGCTGTAGTCCTCGACGAAGGAGACTTGATGCTGGATATGGGATTCCGTGAGGAGCTGGAGGAGATTCTGCACGCTATGCCCGAAGGCCGCAGATGGCTTTTCTCCGCGACTATGCCCCCCGAAGTCCGGGAACTTGCCGGAAAATACCTCAATGACCCCTACACTCTCGCAGTCGACGATGAAGCCACACAGCACGAGGATATTCTTCACAGGGTCTATCTCATTCCGTCAAAGAAGAGATTCGAAGGCTTAGTGGATATTTTGCTCTGGGAGCACCCTTCACGCAGCCTCGTGTTCTGCCACACAAAAATGGAGTCCATAGAAATTGCACAGAGACTCCAAGATCACGGCTTCAGTGCCTCAGCTCTTCAGGGCGATATGACTCAGGAGGAACGCAATGCCGCATTGGCCTCGTTCAAGTCGGGGTCTGTGCCGTGCCTGGTGGCTACCAACGTTGCAGCAAGAGGCCTCGACATTGAGGGAGTGAGTCACGTGATTCAGCTGGGGCTGCCTGACGACCGCGAGACGTTCATACACAGAAGCGGACGCACCGGACGAGCAGGGCATGAGGGCGTGAATTTGGTGCTGTTGTCGCCGCCTGAGGCCTGGAGATTCAGGGAGATGCTGCGAGGCACAGAGATTCGGACGGAGTGGCAGGATATCCCGGACATTGAGAAGATTCGCAGTGCTTGGCGGGATTCGGCGGAACAGGAAATTTTTGCAGCTCCCATTGATGAGTTTTACGGGGAGTGCCTGAAGTGGGCTGATGACCTCATGACCAGAGCAGAAGGCAGAGTCATAATCGCAAAATTACTCGGAGTGCTGAGTGCGAGGAATAAGGGCTATGCTCTCGACCGAGAACTTGCCCGCGAACAGGCGAAACGTACACGCAAACCCGCAAAAGTCCCGGCCAAGAAGAAACAGGAGGCTAGACCGAAGGGCTCACTGCGGCACTTCAGGAGCAACACTGCGCAGGATGTGGGTAGAGTGTTGAACGCGATGTGCCGTGCGCTGAAGGTGGAACGTTCGGAGATCGGGGCTATACGTCTGAAGGATAATCACGTGATTGTGGAGCTGATGCCGTTAGCGGTGTCAAGACTCGAACAGGGAATCGCGGGACTGTCGAAATTTGGGCTGTACCCTGACGAGATGAAGAAGAATCGCAGAGAGAAGCATTGATTGAAGCGCGGGTTATCGTGTTAATATTACGGCATTCCATTTTATGAGGAGGAATATTTATGTTAGGCGACAACATCAAAAAATTAGGCTTTGGCCTTATGCGCCTTCCCAGAGTTGAGGGCAAAGATGACGTTATCGACATTGAGCAGGTCAAGCAAATGGTCGACGAGTTTTTGGCCGCAGGGTTCACGTACTTCGACACAGCTTGGGCATATGCCGGCAGTGAGGACGCAATCCGTCAAGCACTCGTAGAGCGTTACCCGAGAGAGTCATTCCAGCTTGCTACGAAACTTGCTGCGTGGATCAACTGCAAAACCCGCGACGAAGCTATCGAGCAGTTCAACACATCATTACGCAGATCCGGAGCAGGATACTTCGACTTTTACCTTCTGCATAATTTAGGGGACTCACGGACTCACGTGTTTGACGACTTCGGAATGTGGGACTTCGTGAAGGAAATGAAAGCCGCAGGAAAGATCAAGCACTATGGGTTTTCTTTCCACTCGACGCCTGAAGAGCTGGAGGAGATTCTCACGAAGCACCCTGACGCGGAATTTGTGCAGCTGCAAATCAATTATGCAGACTGGGACAGCCACGCCATACAGTCCAGAAAATGCTACGAGGTCGCGAAAAAACACAACAAGCCCGTTATCGTGATGGAGCCGGTGAAGGGCGGTAACTTGGCCAATCCTCCGGAGAGTGTCGCAAAGATTCTGAAGGACGCTGATCCGAATGCATCATGTGCATCGTGGGCGGTGAGGTTTGCTGCTGATCTTGACGGCGTGATGGTGGTGCTGTCGGGAATGTCTGACCTTGAGCAGATGAGGGACAACCTTGCGTACATGAAGGGCTTCACTCACCTGACTCCGGAGCAGAGAAATGTGATTGAGGTGGCACGTACGGAGCTGGCAAAGATTCCTGTGATTCCGTGTACGACATGCGATTACTGTGCAAAAGTCTGCCCCATGAATATCGGCATATCGGGGTCATTCGGTGCGCTGAACATGTACATGCTGTACAAGAACTACGAGCTTGCGCAGGGCAGGGAGTATTTCGACGTGGTGATCAAGGGACACAAGAAGGCCGCAGAGTGCATAAAGTGCGGTAAGTGTGAGCAGGTGTGTCCGCAGCACATAGAGATCCGCAAAGAGTTAGTGAGAGTAGCCGAGACCTTCAAGGCATAAACATACTGCCTCCCTCATTGACGGGGGAGGATTTTTTGTACCATGATGGACTCGCTGATAATCGCAATATCATTCATATCAATCATACCCATTCCGCAGAGATATATACCTGTCTGGGATTCACGCACACTGCGGTATTTCTGCCCTATGCTTGCAGTGACAGGCTGCATTTTCGGTGTGATGTGGCTGGGATTCTGGGCTGTGCTGTGTGAGCTTTCGGGGGTTTCTGCACTTTTGCGTGGGTTCTTGATGATGATTCTGACTCTTGGCCTGACTGGAGGGCTGCACCTTGACGGATTCATGGACACATGCGACGCAATATTTTCGCACAGGGACATGCAGACGCGCCTGAAGATACTTTCTGACACACACGCGGGTAGTTTTGCTGTGATGGGATGTGTGGTGCTTCTGCTGGGGGAGACGCTGCTGTTCTCGGAGTTGCTGACTCTGGATGTGGATGGCTATACGTTGATGGCTGTGCCTGTGTATTCGCGTGTGGGGATGGGTGTACTGCTGAACTGGCTGCCATTTGCGAGGAGAGATGGGCTTGCGGTGATGCTGGGGAGTGCGAGGAGTAAGGGGCATAATATATTTTTCGTGTGCATGATGATACTATTGTTCACAGTGTCAAAGATTACTGGAGTAGTTTTTGTGGTGAGCGTGATATTCTGGAAGCGTGTATGCATGAAAATGTTCGGAGGGATTTCCGGAGACCTGTTAGGATTTTACGTAAAAATGAGTGAGTTTTTTATGCTGATGAGTCTTGTGATTCGAGAGAGCATGTGAATTTGTGGCGTGTATAATTTTGTAAAATGGGTTGACATAAATATTTTTGTGGAGTGAATTTTTCGTGATTGGAGTGACGAATGAATGCAGGATATCTCTGAAGCAAGTATTGTTATAATATTATACATTAAAAATTTTCGTGTGGTGATGAATGAATGCATTTGATTCTCGGAGGCAGGTATCAGGGGAAGTTATCCTACGCGAAGAGGTTATACAGAGAGTTTGCGGCAGTGTATGATCTTGGGCAAGAGCACCCTGAAAGCATAAGCATGTCCGGGCTGATAGTGAATGTGCATTTAGGAGTGAAGCGGCTGTTGATGGAGGGTAGAGCAGGGCGAGAGTTTTTTGCGTCTAGGCTGGAGATATTGAGGGAGAGTGTGATTATTGGTGAGGAGATATGCGGAGGGATAGTGCCTGTTGATGAATTTGGGAGGAGTTGGCGGGATGAGACTGGGAAGGTGTATCAGTTATTGGCGGGAGAGGCGGAGATAGTGGATAGAGTGTTTGCTGGTCTTGTGTTGCGGATAAAAGGGGGTGGGTGGGTGGGGTTGCCGTGAGTGGAGCGAATGGCATTTTTCCTCAACGGCAGCAGTATTCCTCAACAACAGCAGTATTCCCCAACAACAGCAATATTCCCAAACAACAACAGCACTATTCCTCACAACGGCAATATCCCTCAACAACAGCAGTATTCCCTAACAACAACAGCAGTATTCCTCAATAACAGCAAAACTCCCAAACAACAACAGCAGTATTCCCAAACAACAGCACTATTCCTCAATACCGCCACCACTCCAAAACTACGCCAACATATGATACATTTTCCCAAACATACACCAATCACTATTCAGGAGGTCTATATGTACATATTTTTCGACATCGATAACACCCTCATCAGCCACCGCACTATCTCCCACATCCCACCCCAAACTCTTCAGGCCATCCACCTCCTCCGCCTCGCCGGCCACACCCCAGCCATCGCTACCGGACGCGGAGCCTTCCTCACCTTCACCACCGCAAAACAGTTCGGAATCACCGACCTCGTCTGTTCAGGGGGCGCACAGGTTTTCGTCAACGGCCAAGAAATCCACCGCGCAGTCTTTCCACCCGAACACATCCCTTCTTTCCGCAACATCGCCGCAAAATTCCCAACACACTCCGCCGCTATCGACGACGCATATCTATACGCTACAGACGCCTTCAGCCCATACTTCACCTACTTCAACGCTCAGGCAGGCTACAACTGCATCAAGCCCCTTCACGATCTCTCACAGCCCATAATCTGCTACTTGATGATCCCTCCCGCAAAACTCACTCCCGAACACGGACTGTTTTACGCTCCTCCTGAAGGTATAACTCTCGAACTCATGAACGCATTCACCGAAGCAAGATGCTCAGACTCGTCAAAATGGTCGGGTATCGAGAAGTTCATTGCTCACGTAGGGGCAAGCCTCGATGACGTTGCTGCTTTCGGAGACGGCCCGAACGACATAGAGATGCTTGAGCGCGCAAAGATCGGCGTGGCTGTCCCAAGCTACCAACATCCGGAATCTTTCGGGAGGGTGAAAAGTGTTGCGGACTACGTGACTGATGACATTGACGATGGCGGAATCCTGAAGGCCTGTAAACATCTGGGGCTGATATGATTTTTGTGAGAATACGTCAGTGCGTGAAAGAGTGTTGTTGTGTCGTGAAAGAGTATTGCTGTGTCGTGAATCGTGTTGTTGTTGCGTGAAAGAGTATTGCTGTGTCGTGAATCGTTACACTGTGTCATGAATCTTACTGCCTCACGAATCCCGCCTTCTCACACAAAAACTTCCGCGAGTACCGTGTAATGGGTGTTCTGACCCGTCCCTAATAAGACATGTAGTCTGTGGCCGTAGCCTGAAGTAAACGAGTGTTGGCTCAGAACGTAATCACTATCACGCATACCGCAGAAGTGTGCTATAAATTATAGCAGGTTTACGAATTTTTATAGCGAGGTTTTCACACAATGAAGAAGTTTCGACACATGTACGTGATACTGCTCTTGCTGCTGGTCTCTCAACAGTCAGAAGCTCTCACAAAATACGCTTTCTTGTCCGGCCTGCTCAATGCACGCGGAATAGACTGGTCCACCTCCACAGAAGCAGAATATGACGACCCAGGCGGCTTCATGCTCAGAACCGGCTACGTCACTGACGACATCGACCGCATGGACTCACCAGTGACTCGCGCTGAGGCACTACGCTGGTGCATACAGAGTCTTGGCCTGACGTTCGAGGCTGAATTACTCTCCGACTACCCTTCAGGCTTCACTGACGCAGACTCACTCTCTCCGTTCGAGCGCGGATGTCTAGTAGTCGCTACGAAGATGACTCCTTCACTGTTCGACATGACAGGCACCTTCAGCCCAAAAGCCCAGCTCACCAGTCAGGACTACAACTCCCTCATGTCCAGAGTGTACCAGGCAAGCGCAAATTTCTCCCTCGACATGATCCGCAACCCCCTCAACGGAATCAGGGTCTACATTCACCGCGAAGGTGTCCCCTCAGGGATTCCCTCATGGAGAGTCTACGCATACGGCATGAATCGCGATATGGCCAGCAACATCAAGAATCTCCTCAAGTCTCAGGGCATAGACTCCAGCATCACAGGCAGCTCCTCAGGTGTCCGCACTGAAAAACTCGACGACTTCAACCAAGTCCGCAGATTTCTCGCGTTCCTGAACTTCCGGAAAATCAAGTACAGGCTCATTCCCGTGCTCAGCAACCCAAAGACACGCATAGTCCCTAGATTCTGGGTGATGCTCACGATTGACCCCAGACAGTGGCGAGTCTCACCTGTAGCCGCGTACAATGGCCCGGATAATCTCTCTACGTTGTCGAAAATCGCCGAAGAAAATCTTACTGGTGCAGTCATCAATGCAGGATTCTTCGCAGTGACTCGCGGAGGAAAAGGCTACCCCATCGGCGCACTCAAGACCGGCGGCAGAGATTTCGGACAGCTCTACGAAGGCAGAGCAGCTCTCGGCTGGAATGACTATAGTTTTCCGGTGTTCGGGATCCCGTACGAGGGCAACTATTCCGTCTACGAGATGAGCAACGTGATTCAGGGAGGCCCCATGCTTTTGCAGAACGGTATACCTGCGGACAGTGAGGAGGATTTTCCTGCGGCGTTCGTCTCCGCAAGACACCCTAGAACTGCTGTCGGCGTGAACACTTCAGGACAATGGGTATTCTTGATCGTTGACGGGCGAAACGGTATGCATTCATCCGGAGCGACTATCTCGGAGCTTACGGAAATTCTGAGGTGTTACAGTGTGATAAATGCTATGAATCTTGACGGAGGAGGCTCTACGGAGATGATTGTTGACGGAAGAATCTACAACTTGCCATCTGACGGCTGGGAAAGAAATATAAGTTATGGACTCGGAGCAATAGCACGATAAAGAATCTGTGATAGAATATCAGAAATTTTCAGCAGAGAAAGGCTGTGTATTATTAGCATGAAAAAATTTGTAGTATGTGCTCTCCTACTGGGGTTATTAGTAGCCCTTGCCTCACCAGTATTTGCTTGGGATGCCTCAAAGCAGAAGGACTTAAAGCAGGATGCCAACAAAATGCAGTGGTATCTTCTGGACTACGGCAAAGACAGCGACGATATCCCCTTCGCAATCGCAAGAAAGTATTACACCAACGCAACTATCAAGAACGAGACCATCGAGCTCCTCATGAGCAAGTTCGGGCTTTCTCCGGAAGTAGCAGGCAGTCTGTATTTCACCGAGTACGGCTACGAGTACACTCCTGACGGAAAACAGTACGCAATGACCTACCTGAGGCACTACGACATGCTCGGCAATGAGCTTCACGGCACAGTGTATGAGGGCGAAAACAAGACGTTCTCACCTGTAGCGAATGCAGGCCCGAGACACGCGATCACTCAGGGCGCGAATCTGGCACTCGGCAAGAAGGCGGTTGAAGCTGCACCCAAGAAAGCAGCAGCAAAGTCCACCAAGAAGAGCAGCGTTCCGGCAAAGAGAGTCGTACGCAAAGGCAGCAAGAAGTAGTTCAGCTAGAAACACTACAAGCAGATTTTAGGGCTCCTTCCGGCATTGACTGGGGGAGTTTTTTTTTGTGTAGTTATGCGATAATATACCAGTTACACAAAATACATTCATTCAGGAGGTCTTATTATGCTCAGGAAGTTTTCTGTAGCACTGCTTTTTGCTATGCTCCTGTGTCTCCTCGCTATACCTCCCAATCTCACAGAAGCAGCTACTTTCACAAACGATGCAGCACCCGGCGAAGTCCTCGTAGTACTCAAGACCCCTCAGCCGGCTTACAGAGTCTCAGCACAGGCTCTCTCAAACGGTACTTACACTAACTACATCAACTCCATAGCCTCAGCCGCAGGCGGAAGAATCGCAGCTACTTATGACTCATTGTCCGAAGCATCAGGAGGAATCTTCGCGCTCATAAAGTCCTCTGTGGTCTCCGAAAACGTCATGCTCGAACGCCTCAAGAACAGGTCCGACGTTATAGGCGCATCCATCAACCGCAGAAATATGCTCTTCGCAGACAGAATCACCCCTAACGATTCGCAGCTCGGCAAACTCTGGGGGATTGAGGCTATCCATGCTCCGGAAGCGTGGGCTGCACACACCGGCACTGATGACGTTTATGCTGTCGTGATTGACTCCGGTATCGATTACACTCACGGTGACTTGGCCGATAACTTTGAGGCATCCATGAGCGCAAGTTTTGCCGAGGGGACTGCCGAAGACGAATACGGTGACGACAACGGACACGGCTCTCACGTAGCAGGGACTATCGGTGCTGTGGGCAATAACGGCATGGGTGTCGCCGGCGTGAACTGGAAGACACGGCTGGTATCGCTGAGAATTTTTGATGCGTCAGGCTCATGTTGGGACAGCAGTATCATCAATGCTCTGAACAGGCTCTTGGAACTCATCAACGACAACCCTTCGCTCAGAATTGCCGCAATCAATATGTCCTATGGCGACGGCCTAAATTCACGGACTCCGTCTTCACAGCTCACCGATCCGAAATATATTGCTATGAAGGCTATTGACGACACCAACCGAGTAATCATGTGCGTTGCGGCAGGGAATGACGGTGCAGAGATAGGCAGCGGCTCATACACTTATCCGGCCTCGTACACCGGCTTGAAGAACGTTATTGTTGTGGCCAATGCAGACAATTCCGATAACTACTCCAGAAGCTTGACCAGCAACTACAGCAAAAATTATGTCGATATTGCTGCGCCCGGTACTGATATCTGGAGCACTGCACCCGAAGAATCTACGCTGACTAACCTGTATCCGGAGCTGACTTTCTCGGAGAACGGCTACAAGTATTTGTGCATAAGCGGCACATCAATGGCCACTCCTCACGTTGCCGGAGCAGTAACCCTTTTGGCCTCAGCAGTCCCGCAGGCTACGACAGAACAGATCAAGAATGCTATTCTCATCGGCGCGAACAAGGACTACGCAACTGACTACACAACTTACGGATTTCTGGACATCAAGAAGGCTCTGGACATTCTGAGACCTGACGCAAGCTATCACGCAATCATGACGCGGAGTCTGCCTGTGCCTGTTATCGGTCTCAGCTACAGCGTACAGCTCAAAATGCTCAACCCGAACGACGAAGTTACGTGGTCAGTATCGAGCGGCAATCTTCCCAACGGCCTCACTCTGAACAGCTCAGGGCTGATTTCCGGAACTCCCAGCACTGCCGGAGAATATACTTTCACTGTGCAGGCTTCAGGCACTGATATTATGGAGACGCAGGAGTTTTCTGTCAGGGTGTACAAGAATCCGAGCATAGCCTCCGATAGAGTCTCGAACGCAAAGATCGGCCAGAACTATTACGCGGTGCTTCAGGCTTACGGTTCACAGCCCATAACGTGGACATTGAGCGATGGTGCGCTTCCTGACGGCCTTGTACTCAGTGCTGACGGGACAATCAGAGGTGTTCCTTCAGCAGTAGGCTCGTATGATTTCACGGTCAGTATCTCGAACGCTAACGGGAGCGACAGCAGAAATTATTCACTCAGCGTGACGGACAGCGTATCGGAGCTCAAGCTGAACATAACCTACTACACAGAAGCAGCACTGACGAACAGTGAATCAGACTACAGCAGCGCGAGGATGACAGGGACAGATGTCACATTGCAGCCCATATTCTCAGCAAACATGCAGACTTCACCGGCGGCATTCCGAGTGTCAAGGGATGTGCAGGGGAGTACAGTAGGAAGGGCAGAAAAACGCAACGTAAAGGCTGAGGACATTTCCGGTACTCTGACTATAGGGGCAGGCAGCGGAAGCTATTCATACAAGTATTACGACTCTGCTAATGGTATGTACACCACAAAAACTGTAGGCTCTGAAGCAAATACGTTCGGACTGGTGAGAGACTCTAACTCTGTTTTTGGGCTGGTAACGCTCGATGGATACTATGTAGATTTTCTTGACGGGACGGATACAGCCTTCAAGGACAGGAGCTTCGAATGGGTCATAACTGGCAACCCTTCACTGAACGGGAGAGTACAGCCTTCGAATCTGATGTCCGTGAGTGAACAGATGGAGAAATTTGTGCCACACGCGAAGATGATAAGCCCGGATAGTGACGGCAGGTTTGAGGCAGCACAGATCAGTATGGTGAAGCTCGGCAGCACTCCGGAACTTGTGGAAGCTCCATTCAGCGGATGGCTGGAGATTTGGCTGCATATCAATTTTGTGCGTGCTGTATCTGACAATGGTGATGCCGTGTATGACCGCTGGGGTATGGGTACAAGCGAGTATTACTATGAGGGCAGTACCTTAAGCCGGATAGTTCCTATATCGCTTTGGTCTGGTATAGGCTACACGAATGTTGCCCCCAGAGAGCTGGCGAGTATAGAGCTTACGACTCAGGATAACAATTCGGATGCGAGCATAAACTATCACTGGACATTCAGGAATCCAAACGCTTGGGGACAGAACAGCGACTACGAGATAACGGGGCTGTATCTTGATGTGAACTGCAACAGCTCTGTGACTCTTTCCGATGGCAAACCGGACTATGATTCATATTCAGACAGCGGGAACTTGCAAATGAATCTGTATGGGTATTACGGGACACCTGAGGGCGGTCCTACCAGCAAGGATGTCAGGAAAAACTCTCTGTTTGCGTTGAGCGATGCGGACGGAATATTGACGATAGGCGCAGGAGAAGGCAGCTATACGTATAATTTCTGGAGCGGAGACACGTACATTCGGGACGAGGTCAGCGCAGATGAGTATGAGATAGCACTTTACGGCGGCGGAAGCTATTACTGGCTTAACGGTTCTTTCAACGACGGGGCAGCATCAGGGCTGAAGGGTCGCAAAGTCTCGTGGAGCATAAAGGCTAATCCTGCTCTGAACAGTGAGACGGACATACTCAGCGAGATATCTCCGGACAAGGACATCACGCCTTACGTTGAGCTTGTCAAGGATGGAGATACATACACAGGAATTTCTTGGAGGTTCAGGGATTCTGCGGCAGTCTTGAAGTCTGACATGGAGATAAGCCTGACTATTGAGACGATGACACCATTCCATTATGAGGACGGCTATATCCAAAATTACTGGAATGACTACAAAATATCTTCTGAGACGGTGAAAGCTGGAACATCATGGAGCGGGTCGTACACGTTCAAGGAAGCACTTCCGCAGATGGATTTGTACAATGTCAGGGTGGAGATTGTGAACAGTCAAGGCTCAGTCCAAGAGAGTCATGGAAGATGCAGCTATTCGTGGACGTTCTACAACGACGAAAGGTGGAACAATCCCAAGCCTGTGGGTCTGAGACCGCATATTGATGCCTACAGCAATTCTGTCTTGACAAATGACGGCAGTATTGTAGGCACAGCACCGAGTCAATCATCATTCAACTTACACCTGACCCCACGTTATAGCAAACCGGCGAGTTCAGATCTTCATGAGCCTGTACAGATAGCATCAGACACCGAGCCTTCAGGGACATTAACCATCAAGGCAGGCAATGGCACATACAGATACTATGACTCTTCGCTTGGTCAGGAAGTTACGGCAGGCAGTCAGGACGTGACCTTTAACCTGTATAACGAATGGGATGATGAGTACTACCTGAGTGATATATATTTCCGGGAAAATGCATTAGCTGGACTCATAGGCAGAACATTGGAGTGGACTACGGACAAGTACGGCCATGAGAGTACTGTTTTGTCTGTGGGAGACATGATCCCGTACGGACATCTCACGAGTCAGGATGCGGAAGGCCTATATCATGCATTTGAGTGGTATGCGGCCAAGTCTGGGGATAATATGCCGCTTGTGTGCAATGCCGATATTGATGCATATATTGAAGTGTACGATAATGAAGGCGTATCTATAGCTTGGGTAAGCAACACGGTATATTCTGGAGATGTAGCTGCAGGGACACTGAAGTTCAGCAATGGGCTGGCTTTGGATGAAGTAAGTCGTATATATTTCAGCCTCAACCACTATGGCAGGGACGAGAGCGCAATCTTTTATTTCAGCTGGAATTTCTCCAAGAAGGTAATGGATATCAATTCGGAGCTTTTCCCTGATGATGCATTCCGTCAGTACATACTGGAGAATGTGGACACGAATCAAGACGGCAGCCTGAGTCAGAGTGAGATTAACGATACTCAGGAGATAGATGTTTACGGCGAAGGAGTATCCAGCCTGAAGGGCATAGAGATATTTACGAACTTGACCTATCTGGACTGCAGCAGCAATAATCTGACGGAGCTGAACTTGACGGCTAACACTGCTTTGACCGAACTGTACTGCGGCGAAAATAACCTGACGACGCTGAACTTGACGGGTAACACTGCTTTGACCTATCTGAGTTGCTACAACAATAAGTTGACGGAGCTGGACTTGACAGCAAACACTGCTTTGCTAGCTGTGGACTGCAGCGAAAATAACCTGACGGAGCTGGATGTGAAGGCAAATACTGCTTTGACCTATCTGTACTGCAGCGAAAATAACCTGACGGAGCTGAACTTGACGGCTAACACTGCTTTGACCTACCTGAGTTGCTACAACAACAACTTGACGGAGCTGGATGTGAAGGCAAATACTGCTTTGACCAAGCTGCACTGCAACAACAATAGCTTAACGACTCTGGACTTGACAGCAAACACCGCTTTGAAGGAGCTCTACTGCGGGAACAACAGCCTTACTTCCCTGAATGTTCGCGGCCTGACACAGCTCGAGTATCTGGATGCTTACGGCAACAACCTGAAGGAAATAGACTTAAGCACCAACAAGGCACTTCAGCGTTACAACCTTGACCCCGGTACAAATATCATCTGGGAGGTTGCGGACGATACTAAGCCGGAGTTCCGTACGCACTCGCTCTTGCTCAGCGGACAGATCGGAGTGAATTTCTACATGCTACTGCCGGAAATTTACGGGGTAGACTACACCAACAGCTACATGGACTTCGACATTGCCGGAGACAAATCGAACGTTTCCCAGTACTTCGATCCAGAGTTCATGAACAAGAAGAAGACATACTACGGTTTCAGGTGCTACATCAATTCCGTACAGATGGCCGACAAGATCACTGCAACG